>JAVSGI010000008.1 GCA_032334235.1 Paracoccaceae bacterium Fryx2 | reverse complement strand
GTCTTGAATGGCGGTGACATATTCAAAGCCAAGATCGCCTGGATACAGCACCTGCTGGCTTTCATGGGTATAGCGCCAGGTCCGCGCCACGGTCAGGTCGATCAACCGGCTTTCATAGCTGATGGTAATCGTGCAGCTGTCAGCATCATCCTTGATTTCTGGTACATCAAGACGGCCCGAGAAGGCCTGCACCGGATCGGCGATAATCTGGCCTGTTTCAGACAAAAGCCCAAGCCAGATCCGGCCTGGCAAACCCTGACGCGCTTCCTCAATGGCCATTTGCACCAAATCAAGCGGTACGCCAGACAACGAGACCGCCGTGCCACCCGCCACGACCTCGCCGGTTTCATCAAGAGAACCGATGCCCAGAAGCGATCCAGCCCCAGCCCAAGTTTGGCCATTCCAGCACGATCTCGCCCAGCCCCGACCAAATCCGCACCCAGCCCGTGGCGAATTGGCCCTCGAAGAAGATCACCGGGCGAAGGTGTTGCTCTGCCAGTGCCGCAGCAAAAGCGGCGGTTACATCTCGGCTCATGTCAGATTTCCTCGCAGTTCAAAGCGCCTCTCGGGCTGAGATCGTAAACCGATGCTGATCCGCCCGGCCAATGACCGTCGGCACCGGCGCCGTTAGCCGAAGAAGAACGGACGGGGCATTCAGGCCAATCGGCGTGCCAACCTGAACAACAGCGCGCAAGGACGGCACAAACGCCAGTTCGGCCTCGCTACCCACTGGCGTCACATCCGCCGTCAGTTGATAAAGCCGTGTCGTCGCGTCCAATCCCAACTGGAAAAAATCCCCTGCGCGCAGACCAAGTCCCCAGCCTGCGGTGCGCAGCGTTGCGCTACCCGCCGCCTGCGTCTCAGTAACATAAGGATTACCCGCCCCCGCCAGCACCTCAATCGTTGGGTCGGGAAACAGGAACCGCCCCCGCAAACCGCCCAAAGCGGCAAAGAACGCAGACAGGCTGCGGCCATTGGCGCCTTGCGTTACCGCCATTTCAATCTGGTACTCCCACCATGATGCGCCCCAGTCTTGGATTTGCGACGTGCCGGTAAAGGGTGAGCGTGCCTCGGCCACGGAAGTAACCAGACTGCCGCTCAAGTGCGGACACCAGCACCAGCGGCAACACTGGAATTGTCATATCGCCTGACCCCGCCGCCGCCCGTCCGCGACGCTTTGCTTGGCGATGCGCGCGATTTCGGGCAGCGCCGCGCGCAGGCGGGCCTCAATCTGTTCGGCCACGCCAATTTGTGCGCCGCGCGCGTCAATTGAGATCGACATGTTTGGTGCCGCCCCGCCTGCGCCATAGCCCGCTGCCTGCCTGCGGCTCAACACCCGCTCGCCACGCTGCAAGATTGCGGGCACCTCATCGGGTTTAAGGCCCGCCCAGCCTCCGGCATGCATCCGCGGGGCTGCTGCAAAGGCCAGCGCTGGAACCCTGCGGCTGGTTCCGCCAGTCCCGACCATGCCGCCTGCATGCAAAACCGAGCCAAATATATCTCCACCCCCAAAGACCCCAGACAGCGCGTTGGCGATCGGCCCCAGAACCGCGCGCTTGAACGCCAGCGTTGCCAGATCAGCAAGGATGGAAGACACCAAGGACTTGAAGTCGAACTTGCCGGTGGTGATAAATTGCTTGAACGCAGTTTCAGCCGATTGAAAGCCGCTGACCAAAGTGCTGCCAAGCCCCTTGCCCCAGTCCATCGCCTGCTTGGAATAGTCCGCCAAGGATTGTGAGACGGCCGCCCAGCCAGTTTTGGCCACTTCGGCGGCGGCCTTGACCGCCCCACCTGCAGAGTTGGCCGCGTTTGTGGCACTGTCCAAGGCATCCGCAACGCCTGAGGCCGAGGCCTGTGCCTCATCAAGCGCATCAGCGCCTGCAGCACCACTGCCGCTTACGGCATCTTTGAGCGCCTGCCAACTTGCAAGCGGCGCTGTTGCCCCTGCGGCAAGATCGCTCGCGGCCTGGCGGTAGCCGTTCGCGGTCGCAAGCGCGTCAGTGGCAAGGCCGCTCAGACCAAGATCAGGGGCGGTCAGGGGATTTTTGGCAAAGGCGCGCTGGAACGCTTCTGCCGCCGCCGTGCCCGCCTCGGCTGAGGCCCCGGCAAAGGGGTTTGCAATATCGCCAAGGCTGATCTCGCCAATCTGACCAAAGGCTGTCTCGATCCCAACAGCTGCCAGCGCATCCCGGATTTTGCCGGTAAAGGCGTCAATTTGCCCGAGGGCCCCGTTCAGCATTGCCTCAATGCCGTCGAGCATGCGGTTGGCCGCTGTGAACACCAGATCGCCAATCACGCTGGGCAGGCGCGACCAGATCTCTTTCACGGCCAGAAGAGCGCCTTCAAAGGTGTTGGCTGTCGCATTGCCAAACCCCACCACGCTTTCAATTGCGGACGCCATGCCCATGGCCGCGTCCGCCTTCAGATCATAGAACATCGCGGTGGCCGCGGCCCCAGCCGAGCTGGCCGCCATTTTGATCCGGCCCCAGACCTCGACCGCGACGTCGTTCAATAGCCCCATCGCGGCGCCAAAGCCGCCAGCACCCGCAACAAGCCGAGTGAACCAATAGACCAACTCACCTGCGCCCACGATCAGCGCGCCAATGCCGGTGCGGATCAGCGCGCCCCGCACGACCACAAGGGCTGTGGCAAGCCCGCGCACCGACAGCGCCGCTATGGCCATTGCTGCAACCCAGCGCCCGGCAAGGAAGGTGGCAAAGGTCGCCGCATAAGCGCCAAGCCGTCCCAGATTGTCGAAAACACCCGCAATCGCTTGGCCCAGCGGTCCCGTGGTTTTGGACACCGCCGCCAGTGCGTTGGCCACCGCCTCAAGGGCCGGGGCCGCTGCCACCGCCAGCTGGTTTGACACACCCTCGCCAGATTAGACCCGAGCCGTGAGAGCGCATCATTGGTGCGCTCAATCTGATCTGCGTCCTGTTCGGAGACAACAATGCCAAAATCAGTCACGTCAGCGGTGGCTTGGCGCAGCGTGGCGGTATCAATGCGCGTAAACACCAAGGCTGCGCGGTCGCCAAAGAGCTGTGACGCAACCGCCGCGCGCTCGGCCTCGGGCACAAACTCTGCCAGCCTGTCTTGGATCAAGGCAATACGTTGATCAAGCGGCAGGCTTTGCAGCGCGCTGACAGACAGACCAAGGCGGTCAAGCGCTTCGACGGCAGGGCCAGCACCTGCCGCTGCCTGGCTCAGACGCCTTGTCAGCTGCACCGTGGCCTGCTCGACATTGCCCATCGAGACGCCAGAGAGATCAGCGGCCCGGTCCAGCACTTGCAGGCTTTCCACCGTGGTGCCCAGAGATTGCGCCATTTTGGCCTGCGCATCGACGGTTTGCAGGCCAGAGCGGATCATGGCCACCCCCGCCACCACTGTGGCCGCAGCCATAACGCCCGCCGCAAGGGCCGCCCGGCGTGATAAGCGCCGCAAGCCGCGCATTGGCCAGATCCATCTCTCGGCTCAGCCTGCCAAAGCCGCGGCTGCCCGCATCGCCCACACCTTCCAGCTCGGCGCGCACTTGCCGTCCGCCGCTGGCCGAGAGGCGCACAGAGACCCGTTTTTCGGTCATAGCCCTTGTTCCATTCTCTCGTTAAGTTTCTGAACCATCACCGCCTCTACAGCCGGTAGCATCTCGGCCACAGCCAGCGGCGAAAGCCCAAGCGCAGAGGCCAGCGCAAAGGCTGCCGCCATGTCCCAGCCAATCACCGCATTGCCTGACGGCCCTTGCGCCAGCCGCAGCTGGCCGCCCAAGCGCTGCACCAGGTCCCAAACCTGCCAGCCCTCATAAGTCTGCGGTGCGTTTACGCGGCTGGGGCAGTCGAGGCAGTCTTGCTCACAGGCGGCGCAATAGGCGTCACCCCCGCCGAAGGACCACTCGGCAAGGGCGCAAAGCCGTTTTTTTCCGCATCAATCAACAGACCTTTGGCAACATAGAGGGTCTGAAACGCCTCAAACACCGGCCAGAGATCAAGCAGGGCATCAATGGCCGCCTCAGAAGGTGCAAGTGGCGCGCCGCTCGCATCGCCCACCCCCTCCCAATCGAGAATGGCCAGGCGGGCAAGCGCTTTGGCAAAGGCCACGGCGCGTTCATCATCACTGGCACCAGTGGCAAGGTCTTGGATCGCAGGGTCCGCGCGCGCGGCCACCATCAGCGAGGTGGTCAGCGGGCGCAGCTGCAAACGCAGGCTTGCGATGAGATCAAGCCATCTTGGCCCGTTGGAAAGGTTGAGTTCTATCATGCATAGCTCGCGACTGAGTTGGTGAGGACAATGGTGCAAAGCCGTGCAGGCGTCGTCCCCTTCGCCGCCTGCCAATCAAACGAGGCCTGAATGCCCTGCGGCCCTTGGATCTCGATCCGGGGCCGGGGCAGATAGACCGCATGGGCGGTAAAGCTGAGGCTGGCACTGGCCCCAAGGCTGTAGCTGAACTCCAACTCGCAAGGCGCGCCGTCAATGGCTTGGGTCACCAGCGCGCTGTCAGCAAAGCGCACGTCAATCTTACCCGTCAAAGCCGCCATCGCCGGATCCGCCCCATCGATCTTGCCATCTGCTCGGATGGTCTCCACCCGCTCAAGGTTGTTGGCATAGGTAATCTCTGCCGAGACCACATGGCCAAGGGCTGTGCCATTGCGCTTGATGGAGCCGTTAAAGTGGCCAAAGCGCTGCAGCGCGATTGCGGCGGGCGTACCCGCACCTGATGCGGTGGCAATCGTCTCGCCCTGCGCGATGATCTTGGCCGTCGCTGTCAACAGCCCCGAGCGCTGCATGGTCCAGCTCAGTTGATCCAGCATGCAGCCCGAATACATCGCATAGCGCGGTACCTCCGGCATGCCGGTTTCCACCGAGAAGCTCGGCAGCGCCCAAGACCCTGAGGTGAAGGTGTGCGTTTTAGGCGTGGTGCCGCTGGTGGCGGGCGCGCCAAAGGCGGCCTTGAGCCAAAACCCGAGCGCCTCGATATCAATCGGCACCGAGACATCACCGTCCGCCGTCACCGCATCTTTGATCGGGGCCAGCGGATCGCGACCATAGCCCAAAAGGTCCGAGGCCAGCAGCGGTTGCTCAGCCCCTAGCGAGGTACTGGCAAAGGGCATCAGCTTGAACCCCGCGGTTGGGGCGGTGCCATAAATAGTCTCAAACGCCAGCGCCATCTGCGCCCGCGCGCCTTGCGCTCGTGCCATGGGGGTCTCCTCATTATGATGGGGTGTCAGGCCAGTGGGCCGGTGGTGGTGTAATGCAGGACGATGGTGATCACCGCCGCCTTCAGGCTCGCCGCGCCCTCAACGGGCAGATCGACCGGGCGCGGCGCTTCCGCTTCAACCCAATCGCAGAGGCCACCAAGCGTGTGGTCGCCAGAGATCACAGCGCCAATCTGGCCGCAAAGTGTGGCAAAGCCCGCATCACGGGCCACACCCTGCACGATGACCTCCAGCTCCGCGCGATGTTGGAAGTGATATAAAAGCGGCGACAGCGTCACCGCCGGATCGCCCGGATCGCCATCACGCAAGATTATGAGGCCAGAAGTTGGCACGCGTTCAGGCAGGACCTCGCCGCGCAGAACCGGCACGAACGGGATCAGCCGCAAGAGATCCGCAAGAGCGGTCAGGATGGTTTCGCGTGTCATCAGACTTTGCCCTCAACCCAGTTCGCTACAATCAACCCTGGCACGCGGTCCACGGCCCGCCCTGCATCGCGCGCCAGATCAAGGCGTTTCGCCAGCTTTACCTGTGGCACCAACAAAAAGATCGGCATGGTTGCGATGCCGCGCCCGGTCTTTGACTTTGACGCGACACCCAACCCACGGCTGTTCAGCCGCCCTTCAGCCACCAGCAAACTCGGCCCCCGCCTGCGATAGATAAACCGCAACTTCAGTCCTTGCTTGCGTTCCCATTCACCCGGAGTGATCCGGCCACCACGGGCTGATTTGCCCGCAGCCGCTGTAGGGATCGCCAGCCAAAACCCGTCCTTGGACCGGATCAACGGGCCGGTGTCATGCGCGCGAATGATCACCGGCGCTTGCGACCACACCAAAGCGGCCGCACTCAGGCTGTCACCAGATTTGGGATAGCTGGCGAGCCGGATCGAGTTTGCCAGCCGCCGCCCAAGACCGGCCCCGGTGATCTGAGCGCGCCAAGCGGTCTTCAGCCCCGTTCCAGCCTCATACATGGCGGTTGAGACAGCTTTTTCGCCTGCTTTGATCTCGGCGGCCATCGCCGCGATCAGATCAGGCGCAAGATCGAGTTTGATCCTCATGCTAGGGCCGCCTCAATTGTCCAAATCAGCCGGTCGCGGTCGCGCACAGGCTTGCCTTGAATTAGAAACGTCTCATCGCCGATCTGGATTTGCTCTTGCGAGCGGGGATTGGGCAGCTCTCGCACGCGCACATCAAAGCGGAAGGTCTCGGACCAGAGCCTTGCCGCCCCAAAGTCCGTGATGCTGTCTGCACTGCGGGTAATGATGCGGAGCTTGGTGAACTGGCCTTCGCAATCACGATACCACGCCTCTTGGGCAAGGTTGGGATCCGCAAAGAGCAGATCAAGGGCCATAGTAAATGCGTGCATGACGACAGCCCTTAAGTCGAACTCGTCAGCCGGATCGCCATGCGCGGCCGCTTGTTGACCGGCAGGATCGAGCTTTCCGTCATCAGATCAATCCAGCGGCCCTTCTCATCAAGATGCTGGCGGGCGTAGAGGGGCAGACCAATGGTATTGGCCGCTTCCAAGAGATTGGCCGGCCCGCCATAGGTGGTGAAGGTATCAAACGTGCCCAAGGGAAAGGCAATGCCGTCGCCCGCCGGGATCAACCGTTCTGCCGTCCCATTCGAGAGGGTGACAGAGCCGTTGTACTCTTCAAAAAGAACGCCTGCGAAAGGAAACGCGCGGCGCATGTCCTCGCGCAAGGGCTGCCCGCCCGTTGCGGAGAAGAACTTGTAGGCTTCTTCGGTTTTGGGATGGCTGATCAGCTTGTCAAAGAACTCCGAGCTGACCAGCGCATGCGCGGTGGTCATGGTCTCGCCCAAAAGGTTGTCCTCAATCGCGCGCAACACAGAGCGGACCTTGCCTTGGATATTGGTGGTGGCGGTGCCAAAGATGAAGTCGATGGCGAGTTGCTCAAGGCCAAACTCGGTGAAGTAATTGTAAAGCGTGGTGCCAGCACCATCCTTCACAATGCCGCGCAGCGCATTCATCTCCATATATTCGCGAGTCTGGGCATGCTTGCGCCGCATCAGCTGCAGCTTGCGGTTCATCACCTCAACCAGCGGGTCGGCTGCGTCCGAGACGCCGAGTGCGGGCATGCCCTGAATATCCGAGGGCAGGATCACATCATCATGCGGGATCCAAGGCAGCGCGAACGAGCGCATGGAACGGGCTTCACGATTGCCGACGGTGGCAGGGGCGCCGAGGGGGACAGAGGGCAGGAGGCTCAACACGCCTTGATGCTGTTCGATCACGATGGCGCGTTGCGAGACACCCTCAAAGCGAAAGAGGCCGATCTGGCCGAGCCGGGTGTAAAGATTGGGCAGGATATTGATCGCCTGCGTCATCTCGGCGAGCGAATAGCCGCCCGCGTCAAACGGGTTGCGGGTGAGGGTCATGGGAAACTCCAGCAAAAAGGGTGGGGATAGCCTTGGTTTGGGGATCATGGGCAGCGAAGCCGCCCGGCTGATGCGCCGTTGCGCGATCTGGATTAAGCGGTATCGCGCGGAATGATGCCAAGGGCTGCGAGCTGGCCGTGCTTGGTCGCGGTTTTGGCGGCATCATCGACGGTGGCGTCAAAGACGAGGGCGGCTTTGGAGACGATGGCGGGGCCGCGCGCGATGATAAGGCCGGTGCCATCTGCGCCAGAGGCATCGACCGGGTAGAGCAGCATGGCGGCAGCTGTCTGCGCGCCATCCGTACCGCCGGAGGTGGCCAGCTTATATTTACCGCTGGCGGTGATGCGGCCCAGCACAGCACCCACGGGATAGGTGGTTCCTGCCAACAGAATGACAGTTTCTCGGGTATAATTTGGGTTCAGCTCATATTTGAGGATATCGCCCAGGCTGGGCGGTTGGGTCAGGACGGTCATGTCGGGGATCCTTCTGGGGATGGAGGCATAAGCAATTTACCGCTGGGCAGGAGCGGCGGAGTCTTAACATGGTCGTGGGAGTATGGCGGCTGTGGGACCGCTTAGCGTTTTGCGCCGGAGGCAGCGGCGCGTTTGGCTGCGGCAACAATAGGGCTTTCACTGTTCGAAGAAACTGCCGGGGCGGGGGTGATTGCCACCACATCCCGCGCATCGGCTGCGGCCGCCGCGTGCTCCAACACTGAACGGCGCAGCGCCGCAGGCGTGGTGCCCTCCCTCAGGGCTTTTGCTGCATCGATAGTAACGCCAAGCCGTCCCGCTTGCGCTGCGATCTCGGTGATCTCTGCCGCTTCAAGGCGAAGCTGGGCGGAAAGTTCGGCCCGCAGGGATGTCTGGAGTGCGGAGGCCGGGTCAGCTTTTGGTGAGTTTGATGCTGCGGGAGGGGCTGCGAGCGATTGGGAAACAAGGGCTGTAGTGGGTGGCACTTCGGGATCTGTGCCGCCATTTGCGGCAATATCACTCTGCGTTTGGCTGTCTTGAGCTTCATCGGGGACGGGTTCGGTCTGTGGCAAGGTGTCGTTGCGCATGAGAGGATCCTTTCGGGATTGAATTTGGGCCGTGGTGGCCACGCGGGATGAGACGGATGCGCGGATCGGAGACAAGCTTTGTCGAAAACTGGCAAACCCACGCGCAAGATCGATGACTTCGTCGGCAAGACCCGCCGCCACAGCCTCGGTCCCGCGAAAGCTGGCGGCCTCGGTGGCGAGTGCGGCTTCTGGGCTAAGCTGCGCGCCGCGCCCCGCTGCCACCGTTTCCGCAAAGAGAAACCGCAGCACCTCGATTTCGCGCTGAATGTCGTCTTGGATATCAGCGGGCAGGGGTGTGTAGGGATTGGCATCAACCTTGTGCGATCCTGCGTGGATCAGCGTGACGCGCACCCCGTCTTGATCAAGCTGACCGCTGAGATCGGCGTGCATCACCACGACCCCGATGCTGCCCACCGCCCCGGTGCGCGGCAGCAGAATGCGGTCCGCCTGACTTGCCAGCGCATAACCGGCCGAGAAGGCGTGTTCTGCCACAAAAGCCCAGATGGGTTTGATGGCGCGAATTGCACGAATACGATCTGCAAGGTCAAAAACACCCGCAACTTCGCCACCAAAACTGTCAATTTCCAATGCGAGGCCGCGCACGGACGGGTCGCTTGCAGCCGCCTCGATCTGTGCTGCTATCCCTTCATAGCTGGTCTGGCCCGAGGACTGTCCGATCCAAGCCCCACGATGGATCAGCACGCCGGAGACCTCGATCACAGCAATGCCATCCACCACCGCGTAGGGGGCCTCACCCTGCTGGCGGTAATCGTCCAGCATCCCACCTGCTAGAATGCTGGCGCGCGCTGGCGGAACGACGAGGCCTTCCAGACCGCCGTTTTCGTCACCAATATCGACCTGCCGCCCAAGGATGCGTGGTCCAAGGCCGGAAAGAAACGCCATGGCTTTGGAGGGCTCAACCAGCAGCGGCGTGTTGAAGGCGCGCGCGGCAATGCGGGCATGCAGCATCATGTCTGGTCCTCAGGCTTGCTCGAAGGGTCTTGCGCGTCATCGGTTTCATCTGTTGGGTCGCTGTCGTCGTTTTCGTCTCCATTTTCATCCGGGCCCGGCAAAGCTTGCACACCTTGCGCGGGCGATCCGGGGCGGCGGAAGTCGAGGCCGAGCAATCGCTCGCGGCTGCGTTCGGCGGCGATTTCGCGGTCGACCTGTTCTGCGTCATAGCCGCGCTCGGCGATGGCTTGGGTGCGGGATTTGAGCCCTGCCTCGATCTGAGCGATTTCGGCATTGGCATCCTTCAGGGGATCAACCCAATCCCATTTGGTCGGCAGCCAGTTGGCCGCAAGCAACTGTGACCGGTTGGCCTCATAGCCGGGCAGAACCAATGCGCCCGATAGCACTGCAGCGTCCATCCAGCGCGCATAGACAGGACGGCAAAGTTGAAAGACCATCACAGAGTGCTGCCAGGCCGAAACGCGACGCCGAAATTCGATAAGGGCTAGTCGCGAGTTCGAAAAGTTCCCCTTCACCATGTCATTGGTCAGATAAGGATAAGGAATGCCCAGCGCCGAGGCGACCTGCAGCAGCGTGCGGTATTGGAACGGCTCGTAGGTTGCCCCTGAATCTGCAGGCTGGCCCACGGTCACATCCTCGCCCGGATCCAGCCGCACGACCTGGCCGGGGCTAATTTCGAAGCCGCCCAGCATGTCGTCATCCTCGGACGGCAGCAGGGGGTTTTCTGGGGCAGGGGAGGTCACAAACATCGCATACATCGCGGCGACCTTTTTGCGGTCCAGCTCGGCATCGTCGTATTGATCGAGCAAAAACAGCTTCACGATGGCCGGTGCCAGCTTCGAGACCCCACGCAGTTGCCCCGCCTCAACGGGGTCGATCACATGGATCACCTCGCTTGTTGGAACCTGCACGATCTCCCCCGCCAATCCCAGATCGGTGCTGTCGCCGGGGTGCCGTCGAAGGAAGTGATAGGCCACACGGCGTCCAACCCGGTCGAATTCAATCCCCTGACGGATAGCATTACCGTTACCAGCCATTCCCGTTTGGTGCTGCGGCAACATCTCGGCGGGCAACATTTGCAATTGCAGTGGCACGGAAAGCCCATCGTTCGCACGCCGTGGCCTGATCCTGAAGAAAACTTCGCCCGCCAGAAAGACTTCGCGCGCGGCTCGCCGCTGCAGCCCGTAGAAATCTGTCAGACCTTCGCTGTCTGCTTCATCTGTCCAAGCCAGCCAAAGACGCTGCAGCTCTTCCTTGCGCGCCGCATCCGCAATTTGCGAGATTGGTTTGATCCCGTCGCCGACAGTATTTGCGGCCCAGCTTTCAACAGCATTGGCCGCGTAGCCATTGTTGCGCACCAACCAGCGGGCGCGGGCGGTGATATCGGGCCCAGACGCCGCAATCAGCGCATTCACATGGGCGCGCGTCGCCTGAAACCCGCGCAGACGGCGATGGTGCTGGCCAGCATCAAATCCACCGACAAAGGCGCCGAGGCGCTGCCGCCAGTTCATCACAGGTCTTTTACGGCATGGGGGCGCAGGATACGCCCAGCGCCGCGCTCGGCCTTTGCGATGCGCCGTTCGATGTCGAAGATGGCGGCCGCTAATTCAGCATCCGTGCCATAGGTCAGGGTCTTGCCATCATAGCTCACAGAGCGTGTGCCGCTATACCGCGCGGCCAACAGCGCGCTGTGGCGGGATTTGAGATCATCGGGGGTCATTGCGTACTCGCTATTCCATGTATTTGGGCGTGCTTACCCGCCAACCGCGCTTGCGCGGGGCGGCGATCCGCCCGGCTTGAGGCTCGGACGGTGTGTCAGTGTCGGCTTTGGTGGCAGCCGTGAGGGTCTCTACCCCGGCTTGTTTTTCGAGTTGTCGCCACATCCGCTCATCGAAGCGGTCGGCCCCTAGGATCCAGACGGCCGCGCGGGCATAGACCCGGGTGTCCAGCGCCTCGTTGCGTTCGCGCATCTTTTGCCATTCTTGGCGCGCGTAGCCCCGCTTGTTGCGGATCGTGACCAGTTGCTCGGCCACCAGCTGTTTCAGCCATTCGCTGTCTGCCCAGTCTGGCAGGTGGATCGTGCCCGCAGGATTTGGCGCGCCACTGGCACGGTCTTCATCATTGGGCCGCTCCAGCCGCAGATAGCGATAGGTCTCCGCCTTGAAAGTGGCGGTGGCCACCGTCCAGAGCCGCGCGCCGCGCTTGAGCTTTCGTCCGTTTACCGTCGCATCAACGAAGGTCGGCCCTGAGACTGGCGTTGTTCGGTTGAAGCCTTCCATGCCTTTGACGGGGGCCACCTGTGCGATGCCTTGGGTGCGGGCCCAAGCATAGACGGCTGCCGTTTCATACCCTGTGTCGATGGCCAGCTTCGCCAGGGGCATGACTGCGCCGTGTACATGAACCCATGTCTGGCTAAGAAGGGCCGTTAGCTTGTCCCAGCAGGCAGGATCATCTGGCCCGCCAGAGATCACGATGTGATCCACGAGCCAGCTTTCCAAACCACGGCCCCAGGCCCAGACATCAACCTCGATGCGGTCCTTCTGCACGTCCGCCCCAGCGGTCAGAAACAATCCCCGCGCTGGGATCTGCGCCACGAACGTCTCGCGCCGATCCGCGAGGCGCTGCCATTCCGGCGCATCGCCACTCTCGACCCATGTTTCGCCCAGCAGGGTGTTGCGCGCCGCGCGCAGCATTTCGTCCGAGCCTTGGGCCGCCAGCCAATCCCGCGCGATCTGCTGCCAGCTCTTCCAGCCCAAAGGCGAATAGAGCGCGGAGATATGGAAGCCGATGGAATGCGGGTCGGACGACACTGCCGTTGCGCGCCATTCGCCGCGCTCCAGCATCTGCGTCTTGTGGTGCTCGGCGATGGGCTTCTCACAACCCTCGCAATGATAGGCGGCGGTGTCGGGTCGCCCTTTGTCCCAGCGCAGGCGCTCAAACTGCAGCCATTGCATCGCCCCGCAACGTGGGCAGGGCACGAAGTAGCGCCGCTGGTCTGATGCCTCGTATTCCCGCTCGATCCGGCTGATGCCCCGGATTGTCGGGGTGGAAACCATGAACACCTTGCGCCGGTGCGAGAATGTCGTGGTCCGGGCTTCGGCCAGCGTGACCGGATCGCCTTCCTCATCGGCCGAGGCCGGATAAGCGTCGACCTCGTCGAGAAAGATATATCGCGCGGGCATTGAGCGCAGGCCGGTGGCAGAGTTCGCCCCGGTCAGCACCAGGATGCCACCTTGAAATTCCTTCGACAGCATCGAGTTTCCCGCATCGCGCGAGCGGGCCGGATTGACCAGCGCACGCAACACTGGACTTTCCGAGATCAAGGGGTCGAGCCGCCCGCGCGAGGTGCGCTTGGCCATCTCGACTGTCGGCAGCACCGCCAGCATCGGGCCCGGCGCGTGGTGGATCACGAAGCCGATCCAGTTGTTGCCAGCCTCCGTCGCGCCAACCTGCGCTGCTTTCATGAAGCTGATCCGTTGCGCCGGATGGCGGGGCGACAGGGCATCCATGATTTCGCGCAAATAGGGCGCCCGCGCGGTACGATACCGCCCCGGCTCGGCCGCGCCGCGCGACGACAGCCAGCGATGCGCATCCGCCCATTCCGATACCGTCAGGTCAGGATCCGGGCGCATGCCTTTGCGCCAGCTGCGCAAGATATCCTCGGCCCCATCAAACCCGAGGTCGAGGTCTGCGGTCAGGTCATCGCTATCCGAGGCTGACCCTGAGATCGGCGAGGGCTTCGAGGTGCTGTCTGACATGGGTTTCCAGCACCCTCTGCAGGATCGCGGCCTCGATTGTCACCGGTTTGGCCGTTTGTTTCTCCACCTCTGCCGCCACTTCGGCGGCCATTAATGCCGCCACCCTGCTGGGCCAGGTGACCCATGTGTCGCGTTCCTGACGCGCCAACCGGAACACCAGCGCTTCGGCGCGGGCCCGGTCCACCAGCGTGCCCTTCTTCTTCTGGATGCCAAGTTGCTTGTCCTGCGCCTGGTAGACGGTCAGCGCCGTACGGGCTTTCAGGTATGACGAGCTGTCGGCGGGGCCGCTGAAGCTGCTATCGCCGCCGCCGGTGCTGCGGCGCTGCTGATCAGGATCAGTCATATCGGCCCGGCGCACATCAGACGCGGCCGCGTTGATCGACCCGTCGCTGTAGACCACCAAGCGGCTGGCCTTGCGTGCCTTCTGGATCGCCCCGCGCGACAGGCCGGTATGAGCGGAATACTCGCGTTCGGACATACCTTCCATGGCGATTTAATTAACCTCAAGATATTGGAATTAAACGAAAATAACGATCTTATTCAGTTGATTACACTCCTCGATAGAGCGATTCATGGTGCAAGGCAAACGGGTGCATCGCACCCCTTAAATGAGGATAGGAGACCACCATGCGCGCACAGGAAAAGATGGGACACAGCTCGATGAGCGACGGATGGCGGGGCCACACCAGCCCCGCACAAGAGCGGGTGAACTGGGTGATGGAGGAAGTCATGTCGGGGCGGATGAGCCAGGCCGACGGGATGGTCGCGATGGCACGCGCCCACGAGATGATGCGCGAGGAAGCCCGCGCGCAGACGACCCACCCTCAGCACCGCTGGGAGGACTGATCATGGCCAAACGCAAAACCACCCCTACACCCGAAGACGTCCGCGAGGCCTTGATCCTTGGGATCGCCCGAAACCGGTTCTTCATTGAAACGCTGGAGACCCGGAACCGCGACCGCCTCGATTTCCACGATGTCGCGGTCTGGGCGATCCACGCGGCACTTGAAGACGCCTTTGAAGCCGGACGCCGCGCAGGCGCTGCTGCAAAACCCCAATCCTGAAAGGACAAGATCATGACCGCCACCACCACCATCCGCATCGACTACGTAACGCTGCCCGTACATTTCGACCGCTCGCGACCGAACGCCGTGGCCGAGGCCATCGAGGCCGCGCTGCGCGAGGATGGGATCACGGCTGAAGCCTCGGATGTGTTCTCGCACATCAAGATCGAGCTGCCGACCGCCCAGCTTGCCGCCGCCAGCGCGGTGCTGGCTGATCTTAAGCTGATCTGAGGGGAACGACCATGAGCACCCGCGCACAGATTGCAATTCAGATTGGTCCCGATGCATGGGCCCATGTTTATTGCCACTACGATGGCTATCCCCGCCACATGCTGCCCGCACTGGCGCGATGGACCCCCGAAGACATCCTCGCCGCCCGCGAGATCCGGCAGGTGCGCGCAGATCAGATCGAGGGGTTTGAGCACCCCCGAGACCCAATCCTGCTGTCGCGCCCGACCTGCCAGTTCTGCCACCTCTACATCTGGCAGGACGGCGCTTGGGCCGAGATCATCCCCGAGCTCTCGGAAAGGTCCCTGCCATGAATCTGCCTCCCAATTGCCTGCCCGAAGGCGAGACTCTCGTAGAACTAGCGCGCCGCGAGTGTGCCATCGGTTTTGAATTGCGCTTTTGCCGCAGCGTCGTTGTCTCGCCCGGTGACCGCGACACCATCACCTGCGACCCGCCCGAGGCGGAGTTTGCCACGCTTTACGCCCTGACCGATCTGGGCGAGGCCATCGCCATCCATGATGTGGAGCTCTCCAACGCAGGGGCGGACGAGGTGGCGGCCGTCGCCCGTGCGCTGTTTGTCGCCATGATCAACGCGCGGCGTGATCCACCCGATGCGGCACAGCGCCACGAGGCCGAACAGGCGGCGCTGACCGATCCCCACCAGATATCATAATTGCAAAGCAATGAAATTGCTTGGATTTAACTACGACAATCGCTGCACTAGAGCGATGGTTGTCACAGGAAAACGATGCAACTCACTGAAGGACGACCAAGCCATGACCATCCGCCGCGCCACCGACAATTCCAAAGCACTCGACGCCTTCATGACCACCAAGTTCCAGATCGACGCAATGCTGGAACGGCTGCAGGCCCTGAGCGACGACCATTTCAACACCCACCCCGACGAGATCAACTGGGGCGACGTTGGCACCCTGAACCACTACGCCAGCCTGCTGCGCCAGATTACCGACAGCGCCTTCAAGGAGGGCGAACATGCCGCTTGATCCCGTCCAACGCCAACAGATCGAACAGGACCCCGTCATGACGAAACTCACCGACACTCAGACCATCATCCTCAGCGCCGGGGCCCAGCGCCCCGACAACCTCGCCCTGCCGCTGCCCAAGGGGCTGCACGGTGCGGCAGCGAAGATGGCCGTCACCAAAATGATCGCACATGGCTGGCTGCAAGAGGTCGACGCCAACTTGCGGCGCGGCGAACCCCTCTGGCGCGAGACCGGCGATGGCCATGGCACCACGCTGGTGGTGACCGACGCGGGGCTCGAGGCCATCGGGATCGAACCGGTGGCCGTCAACTCGGTGACCGACCTGCGCAATGCCAAGCCGGTGCCGGACCCGCAGCCGACCGCAGCGGAGACGCCGAAACTGGTCAATATCCGCGCGGGGACCAAGCAGGCCCAGATCATCGCTCTGCTGCAGCGCCCCGGGGGTGCGGCGATCACCGAGATCGTGGCAGAGACTGGCTGGATGGCTCATTCGGTACGCGGCATGATCTCCGGTGCGCTGAAAAAGAAGCTGGGCCTTCCCATTGCCTCTGAAAAGGTCGATGGCAGAGGCACTGTGTACAAGCTGGACGCGGCCTGACGCCCTGCTTCACCCCACGGGTCACCCGCGCTGTGAACGAGAGCACCGGCGTTCGAACAGGCGGCGAAGAGTGTAGCTGCGAAGCAAGGAGATACCCAAGAAGATCGCGCCGATGGTGAGGTTCTCGCTCAAGCTCGGATGCAGCCCGAACCATGGGAACACCACGATCTGCGTCGCCACCGCCAGCCCGTAGCCCACAGCCACATTGGTAATGGCCTCGATCAGCGACATGCGGCGCGACTGGGTCATATTACCGGTTCCAGAATCTGAAATTTCTCTCGGATGACCTTGGCGGTCTCGGTCGCCTGCAATTTATTGAACACGCGCGCTGCAATGCGGCCCACATTCACGATGATGCAGGCGTTCTCGTTTGGCGGGATCAGCAGCTCCTCGTATTCGGTATGGCGCAGGAACTCACACGGGGCCTCAAAGGTGAGGTGGTCGTCACTCGGGCGGATCAGCCAAAGCACGCCGGCGCAATCATCCGGCGCGTCGATCCGACCCTGCAGAAACGGTGACAGGTGTTCTTGCACCAGCCCGAATGCGACAGACGGACCAAAGCCGAGCTTGCGCAGGTCCTGTGCCGCCGCAACCGCCACAACATCTCTCCAGCTATACCAGCGCGCCTTTCCGGGCTTTGGCGTGTCTTCCGGCCGAAAGTCGTTCCGGGATATGGCTTGGTTCAGGTCCGCGCGTGTGATCGGAATGATCCGTATGAGGTCGGCGTTTCGCCAGATTGGGACGTCGATAATCATTTCTGTCGTGTCTCCCTGCCAATGGTGGTCTCGTTGCGATTTTCCAGCTGTGCCTTTCGCCCCGTCGCCATCTCCCACCGCCGCACTGCGACGTCGCAATAAACCGGGTCCAGTTCCATCGCGAAGCAGCGCCGCCCAGCGCGTTCGGCGGCGACGATCTGGGTGCCGGAGCCGCAGAACGGTTCATAGATCAGGTCGCCCGGATCGCTGAACGCTGTCAGCACAGCCTCGACCAATGCCACGGGGAACACCGCTGGGTGCGATCCGGCAGGGCCCAGTCCACCCTTATGGCGCATAATGCGGAACACGCTATCAGGGATGCGGTGGCTCTGGATCGCGTTGCCGGTTCCGGTTTTGGCGTGGACGGTGCCGTCGACCCCGCGCAGCCCACCGCCGCCCAAGGTTTCGCCCGCGTGCTTCGATGGGACCGTCTTGTGGGGTTTGCGGGGTGCGCGGTTGAAGTGGAAAATGAACTCGTGCGACGGGGCCAGGCGGCCGTTCCAGTCGCCCGGCAAACCGGGGCCCTGATCCCAGACATACCAACCAAATCGCCGCCAGCCAGAGCCGCGCATCCATTCCACCCATCCTTCCCAATAGGGCTGCCATTCGCGGTCTCGGTGCACGAGGCCGAGGTTGACCAGCAGCTGCGCCTCAGCGGTGACCGGGGCGGCAGCAAACACGCCCTGCATCAGCGCATCCCAATCGCCGACCTTTTCCTTGGCCGCGCCGTAATCGCGCTGCTGGGCATAGGGCGGCGAGGTGAACATCAGCGTCGCTCGATCGCCCTGCATCAGCTGGGCCACGGCGGCAGAATCCGTTGCGTCGCCGCAGCAAAGCCGGTGTTTGCCTAGCGCCCAGATGTCGCCCGGCTTGGTGATCGGATCGGCGGGTGGCTCGGGGATGGCATCGGCGGCATCGTCTGAAATCACCGGGTGTTCGTCGGCGTCCGCCAGCAAAGCTTCCAGCTCATCCTCAGGGATGCCAATTAGCCCAAGGTCAAAGTCCTCTGCCAACAGCGCCTGCAATTCTTGCAGTAGCAGGGCCTCGTCCCAGCCGCCCAGCTCGGTTAACTTGTTGTCGGCGATCCGGTAAGCCCGGCGCTGCGCCTTGGTCAGATGGCCCAGAATGATGACCGGTGCCTCGGACAGGCCAAGATGGGCGGCGGCCAGGACACGGCCATGACCCGCGATCAACTCGCCGTCCTCGGCCACAAGGCAGGGCACAGTCCAGCCGAACTCGGCCATGCTGGCAGCGATCTTGGCGACCTGATCGGCATTGTGGGTCTTGGCGTTGCGGGCGTAAGGGTTCAGACGGGCGAGGGGCCAATGTTCAATCTGCCCGGGCAGCAGGGGCGCGTTCATGCCGCCAGCCTCTTCGCCTTCAGGTCGGCGAAGGTCTCGCCCGTCTCGACCAGTACAGCCTTGGCATCGGTGAACTGCTGCCAGCGCTCGATGGCGACATCGACGTAGACCGGGTTCAGCTCGATCCCGAAGCACACCCGCCCGGTGGTTTCCGCCGCGATCAGCGTGGTGCCGGATCCCATGAAGGGTTCATACACCGCCTGACCTGGGTTGGAATTGTTCAGCATCGGGCGGCGCATGCACTCGACCGGCTTCTGGGTGCTGTGGATGGTGGTAGCGTCTTGGTCCTTGTTGGCGATCTTCCATAGCGTGGTCTGCTTGCGGTCGCCAGCCCAGTGGCCCTTGCCGGTCTTCTTGACGGCATACCAGCAGGGTTCATGTTGCCAGTGGTAATCGCCACGGCTGAAAACGAGGCTCTCCTTGGCCCAGATGATCTGCGACCGAACGTTGAAGCCTACCGCCATGAGGCTCTCGGCCACCTCTGCCGCGTGCAGCGCACCGTGCCAGACATAGGCGACATCGCCGGGGAACAGCGCCCAAGCCTCGCGCCAGTCGGCCCGGTCGTCGTTCAGCACAAGGCCGGTGCGCTTGGTCTTCGCCGCGCCCGTCTGGTTGCGCCAGGAGGGATCGTATTCGACTCCATAGGGCGGGTCGGTCACCATCAGCAGGGGGCGAACATCACCGAGCAACCGCCCGACCACATCAGCGGAGGTGCTGTCGCCGCAGATCAACCGGTGTGATCCCAGCTGCCAGAGGTCACCCGCAACCGACACCGGCGTGACCGGCGGTTCGGGAATGTCGTCTTCGCCCTCAACCGGCCCGTCGCCGCCCAGCGCATCTGGATCCCGCAACAGCGCATCCAGATCTTCGTCGGTGATCCCGAGCAGCGACAGGTCGAAATCCTCGGCCAGCAGCCCCGCGATCTCGTCGCGCAGCATCGCCTCGTCCCATTCGCCCAGCTCGGTCAGTTTATTGTCGGCGATCCGGTAAGCCCGACGCTCGGCTTCGTCGAGATGGCTGAGCCGGATCACCGGTACGTCCTTCAACCCGAGCATCGCAGCCGCCAGCACCCGACCATGCCCGGCAATCAGCTCGCCGTCGTCGGCCACCATGCAGGGCACAGTCCAACCAAACTTTGCCATGCTGGCGGCGATCTTGGCGACCTGGTCGGTGCCGTGGATTTTGGCATTGCGGGCATAGGGGCGCAGCCGGTCGAGAGGCCAAGTCTCGATCTGGCTCGGTGCAAAGACCAGGTCCATGGGGCGGTTCTCATTTGGGGCAGGGCGGACGTACCAACGCGCGCGGGCAACATGGCCAGCGACAGGATCGGCATCCGCGATGTGGGGAAAACAAAAACGCCCGCGAGGTTTATCCTCCGGGCGTAATTTCTCAATGATTTATAGGTAGGTCAAGGGGGCTAGAAATGTCAAGTGAAAAAATGACGTGGATTCAATGACTTCTTACGGGGTGGCTTCCGCTGGCTGATGGAGTGGATGCCTCCCTCCCCTACGGCATCGTAATGTGCCAAGCTTTGGACGTTGAAACCAAGCAAATCGAAGGAGGCATCCGTGAAAGAAGTGACCATCATTGGCGTTGATCTTGCAAAGAACGTTTTCCAGCTTCATGGCGCTGCGGCCGATGGTTCGGTCGTGTTCCGCAAGAAGCTTACGCGGGTTCAGTTTCATAAGTTCATGTCGGGTCATCCCGCCTGCCTTGTGGCGATGGAGGCTTGCGGCAGTTCGCATTACTGGGCGCGTGAGGTGGCACAGATGGGCCATGACCCACGTCTGATCGCGCCCCGCTACGTCAAGCCCTTCGTCAAGCGGCACAAGAACGATACCGCCGATGCCGAGGCCATCGTCGAAGCGGCCCTGCGTCCAACCATGCGCTTTGTGGACCCCAAGACGCCAGATCAGCAGGGGGGGGCGGTTTTGTTTCGGACCCGCGCGCAGTTCATTCGTCAGCGCACCGAGGCCATAAACGCGCTGCGGGCGCATCTTTATGAATTCGGCTATATCGCGCCGATCGGGGTTCAGAATGTGAAGCAACTGGTCGAGATCGTAGACGCTGACAACAGCGACCTGCCCGCGCTGGTGCGCTTTTCCTGCCGCGAGTTGATTGAACAGATCTCGCGGCTGACCGAGCGGCTTGCGGTGCTGGACAAGGAAATCTCTCGTCTTTCAGGCGAGGTCGCCCGGCGTCTGCGGACTATGCCGGGCGTCGGGCCGATCACGGCGCTGGCCGTCGAAACCTTCGCGCCGGTCATGGAAAGCTTTCGCTGCGGGCGTGATTTCGCGGCATGGCTTGGTCTGGTGCCATTGCAACGATCAACGGGCGGCAAGCAGATCTTGGGCAAGACATCGAAAATGGGCCAGTGCGATATCCGGCGATTGCTTATTGTCGGCGCGATGGCGGTGGTGGGTTCATCGGTTCGAAGGGGCGCTCCCAAGGGATCATGGTTGGAGAAAATGCTGGCCCGCAAGCCACGCATGCTGGTCGCCATCGCCTTGGCCAACAAGATGGCGCGCGGTCTTTGGGCCATGTTGACGAAAAACGAGGAATACCGGGGGCCGGTGATGGTGGGGTGAAATTGAACCCTGCCGCAACCCGCCGCCCGGGAGTGTGAGGAAGGCAATGACCTGCATGGGCAAATGATCGATCAGATCGGGATCAGGAAAACCAGGGGAAGCCAAAGCGCCAACTTGAGCGCGTCTGAGCTGATTTGGACCTGATCCGCGTATCTCCATACCGGCCCGCGGCATGTGAAAAGCCGCACAGAGAGGCCTGACACATGACCGCACTCGATCACATGCCAAGAAGGTCAAAATTTTCCTTGCACAACGGGAGGCATCCACACATGGCTTCCGGCAGGGTGGCTTCCACAAAGTGGATTCCCTGGATTCCGAAAAGAATCCAGCACGCCAAGATCATGATTCCGCAAGCCTTTGATAATGAGTCGCTTTTTCCAAAATCGAGTGGCAGGTGGATTCCGCCTGGATTCCCCGGTGAAAGTGCCTGTCGCTAGCGAAATGGCGCGCTGCGCCCCCCCGCATACGAACGGGGCCGGGGAGGAACCATGCCAGGGGGGTGGGCGGAAACGAAAGCGCCCGAGAGGGTGACCTCCGGGCGCAAATCTTCGATGGTCAAGATATGAGTCAAGAGGAGCAGGGTTGTCAATGGGTTGCGCGGATGCGGAATGGCCCATGCAGTCAGACGATGAAACGCTCTTCGGCAGCCATGCGCGGCTCGGCATCTTCCCTTGCCCGCGCGCAGGTCTGCCACTAACGTCTCACTATTCAAATCTGCTGCGCTTTCAAGCGTTTCGGGGATGAGTTTTATGTTCAGTAGGGACTTGTGCCGATTCTCTTTTTTGGCGCGGTGAAGGGGAGAGCCGGATGACCACTTTGGAAGACATCAAGAACGGCGCTTCGGTCCGCGGCATTGTTCCCGGACAGCCGGTCGAAGTTGTTTCGGTGGAGTGGATCGGCGATCAAGCCATCAATCTTGTCTATCGGGTTCAAGGCGGTGGCGTGGCCGAAACCACGCTCTACCGCGATGACCAGGCAAGAATCGAGATCGATGCGCGAGGTCGGGCTTGGTCCTTTGATGCTGACGGTGACCTTCTGCGGCTGGTGACCGAAGCAAACCGCATAAAGCTCGCCCATTACTTCGATCCCTATCTGGCAATCCACACGAGCCTAGTTGATCCGTTGCCGCATCAGATTTCGGCCGTTTATGGCGAAATGCTCCCTCGCCAACCCCTGCGCTTTCTTTTGGCCGATGACCCCGGTGCGGGAAAGACGATCATGGCGGGCTTGCTGATCAAGGAATTAATCGCCCGCAGCGATCTTGAGCGGTGCCTTGTTGTCGCGCCGGGCAGCCTGGTCGAACAATGGCAGGACGAGCTCGGCGAAAAGTTCGGTCTGGAATTCGATATCCTTACCCGCGATATGATCGAGAACTCCCGCTCGGGAAATCCGTTCAACGATCGTAACCGCATGATCGCGCGGCTGGATGTATTGGCGCGCAACGATGATCTGCAAGAGAAGCTGGCTCAATCGACAGAATGGGACCTGATCATCTGCGACGAAGCGCACCGCATGTCGGCGACCTATTTCGGCGGCGAGGCCAAATACACCAAGCGGTACCGCCTCGGGCAGCGACTTGGCGAGGCCTGCCGCCATTTCCTATTGATGTCGGCCACCCCGCACAACGGCCATGAGCAGGATTTCCAGCTTTTCATGGCGTTGCTTGATGGCGATCGTTTCGAAGGCCGGTTCCGCGATGGCGTTCACTATGCCGATACTGCCGACATGATGCGCCGCCTGACAAAGGAAGAGCTGCTGCGGTTTGATGGTCGCCCGCTGTTCCCCGAACGTCGCGCCTACACCGTGAAATACGAGCTCTCGCCGGAAGAGGCGGCGCTCTATGCGGCAGTCACCGAATACGTTCGCAATGAGATGAACCGGGTTCAGCGTTTCGCTGCCGAAGATGGCAAGAAGCGCAACAACGTTGGCTTCGCGCTCCAGATCCTGCAACGCCGCCTCGCGTCGTCCCCTGCTGCGATCTATCAGTCCCTGAAACGCCGTCGCGAGCGGTTGGAGTCGGAGCTTGCCGAAGCGCGCATTTCGGCGCGCGGCAAGCGAGTAGGTTTTGACGCCCCTGACGTGTCTGAGGATCTGCTTCAGAACATCGAGGAGTTCGGCCAGGACGAGATCGACGATATCGAGGATCGGATTTCCACGACGGCCACCACAGCGGAAACTGTTGATCAGTTGGCGCTGGAGGTCGAAACGCTGCAAGGGCTGGAAAGGATGGCCCTTGGCGTTATGAGTTCGGGCCAGGACACCAAGTGGTCGCAACTGAACCGGATCCTTGACGACGAACTGATGGTCGATGCCCACGGCAATCGCCGCAAACTGATCATTTTCACTGAACCCAAAGACACCCTGTTCTATCTTCACGATCGTGTTCGGGCACGCCTGGGGCGCGCTGATGCCGTCGAAGTCATCCATGGCGGTGTCAGCCGCGAGGATCGGCGCAAGATTATTGAACGGTTCATGCAGGACCGCGACATGTTGGTGCTGATCGCCAACGATGCCGCGGGTGAGGGCGTGAACCTGCAGCGTGGCCACCTGATGGTGAACTATGACCTGCCGTGGAACCCGAACAAGATCGAACAACGGTTCGGGCGCATCCATAGGATTGGCCAAACCGAGGTGTGCCATCTTTGGAACCTGGTCGCCGCCGATACCCGCGAAGGCGAGGTCTATGGCCGCCTGCTGGAAAAGCTGGAGGTCGCCCGCGAAGCTCTCGGCGGTCGGGTGTATGACGTTTTGGGTGAACTGTTCGAAGGCACCGCTCTGAAGGATCTTCTTTTCGAAGCCATTCAGTACGGCGAGCAGCCTGAAGTCAAAGCACGGTTGTTCCAGGCCGTGGATGGTGCCGTCGATCAGCAGCACCTGCTGGACCTGCTTGCCCGCCGTGCTCTTACGAACGACACGATGCCCGCCGCCAAGGTGCAGGAAATCCGCTTGGACATGGAGCGTGCTGAGGCCCAGCGCCTGCAGCCTCACCATGTCCAGAGCTTCTTCATCGAGGCGTTCAAGCGGCTCGGTGGCCAGCTCAAGCCGCGGGAGGATGGCCGGTGGGAGGTCACCCACGTCCCGGTGAGCATCCGGGAGCGGGATCGTCAGATCGGAACCGGATCGCCGGTTCAGAAGAAATACGAACGCATCTGCTTTGAAAAGTCCAAGGTGAACCAGCAGCCGGTGGCCACCTTCGTTTGTCCGGGTCATCCGCTGTTGGAAGCCGTGATCAGCATCGTTCGCGAGCAATACGACCACCTGATGAAACAGGGCGCGGTCTTGGTCGATGAAACTGACCAAGGCCAGGACATCACCGCGATCTTCTTGCTGGAACACAGCGTCCAGGATGGCAGGCCCACCAGCATCGGCAAACCGCATGTCGTTTCCGAAAAGCTGCAGTTTGCGGCCATCGACAAGGCAGGCAACGCCACCAACGCGGGCATCGCGCCACACTTGAACCTGCGCCCCGCGACGCCTGACGAGAAAAATCTGGTGTCTGACAAACTGAACGAGGACTGGCTGCGCCACGATCTTGAAAAGGCGGCCGTGCGTTTTGCGACGGTCGAACTGGCGCAGACCCATGTGGCCGATGTGAAGGCGCGCCGCCTGCCCGAGATCAAGAAGGTAGAGCGGGAGGTGATGGCCCGCCTGAAAAAAGAGATCAACTATTGGGATAACCGCGCCGCTGAATTGCGTGAGGATGAAAAGGCTGGCAAAAAAACCCGCCTGAACTGGCAGAATGCCGAGCGTCGGGCCGAAGACCTGGCTGATCGGCTGAAGCGCCGGATGGAGCTGCTGGAGAAGGAAAAGTTCATCTCGGCTCAGCCGCCCCGCGTTCGTGGCGGCATGGTGGTCATCCCGCAAGGCTTGCTGAATGCCCGGATGTTGCCCAAGACATCCGCAGGCGTCAGTGCATTTGCCGAAGATCCGGAAGCGCGGCGCGAAAGCGAGTTGAAGGCGATGGAAGCGGTGATGGCGGTCGAACGCGCGCTGGGCAATCAGCCAAGCGATGTGTCGGCGCAGAAGGTCGGCTACGACATCGCCTCCTACGATCCGCGCACCCAGCACTTGCGCTTCATCGAGGTCAAGGGCCGGATCGACGGGGCCGACACGGTGATGCTGACCCGGCAGGAAATCATCACCTCGCTGCACGAGCCGCAGAAATACATTCTGGCCATTGTTCAGATCGAGGGTGGATTCGCCCGCGAACCCCGATATGTAAGGGGGGCGCTGTCAGATCACGAACCCTCGTTTGAACACACGGCGATCCAGTTCCACTTGAAGCGCCTGCTGGAGCGGGCAGAGGTGCCAGCATGAAAAATTGCTATGCAACTGACTCAGAACGTGTCTTCGCTGATCTTTGCAGAGCTAAAGGATACGGCGTGGAGAAGATTCCCGAAGAACCGGCATGTAAAACACCCGACTTCAAAATCGAAATCGACGGTGGCGTCATACTGGTTGAAGTTAAGCAGTTCGAAATCAATGAAGTGAGCCGAGCCATAGAAATTGAGCTTGACCAGACGGGAGTTCACGTTGGGGACGTCGATTTCAGCCATGATGGTGGTCTTGGCCGCAAACTGGGCCAACAAGCCGCCCAACTTCAAGACGCGTCGCAAAAGGGCTTCCCAACATTGGGTGTGATTTATTCCAATCGCGTTTTGGGCCAGACTGACTACCAGGTTAGGCACGTCCTTGAGAGCAGGACCGTCGCCATCGCTGCGCAGATAAGTGCCGTATTGTATGTACGGAACGAGGGTATTCGAGGAGAGACGCCGCCCTTTACGCTGTATTACAATCCGAACGCTACCGTTCCTTTCCCTGCAGGTCTGTTCTGAAAGGAACCACCATGACCCAACGCTATAAGAAGAAACTGATCGAAGTCGCCATTCCACTGGAAGCTATCAATGAGGCATCTATCAAGGAAAAAAGTAATCCCTTTCTCAAGGGGCATCCACGATCGCTACACCAATGGTGGGCGAGGCGCCCATTGCCAGCATGCCGGGCGGTTCTATTCACGCAGTTGGTGGATGATCCCTCTAGCCTGCCCGACCAGTTTCCAACAATGGAGTTGCAAGAAGCGGAGCGTAAGCGTCTGTTTGCCATCATCGAAGACCTGGTGAAATGGGAAAATTCGACCAACGAAGAGGTGCTTGAACGCGCGCGCGTTGAAATTCGGCGCAGCTGCGGTGGAGTGCTACCGCCGATCTATGATCCGTTTTCGGGTGGCGGCTCGATCCCCTTTGAGGCACAGAGGCTGGGTCTCCCCGCATATGGATCCGACCTCAACCCTGTGGCGGTGCTGATCGGCAAGGCGATGATAGAGATACCGCCGAAGTTCAATGATGGGGCTCCAATTCACCCCGGCATCAAAGAGAGGTCATTTTACCAAAATGCTGAAGGCCTGGCCGAAGATGTGAGATACTATGGTGCATGGATGCGCAAGAAGGCGGAAGAACGAATTGGGCATCTCTATCCACAAGTAAACCTATCGAAAGAATATGGCGGTGGTAAGTCTACTGCGCTAGCGTGGATTTGGGCGCGAACAGTACCAAGTCCAGATCCTGCCTTTTCTGATGTAGATGTGCCTTTGATTTCCACTTTTGTGCTTAGTTCGAAGAAGGGGCAAGAAGTTTGGATTGAGCCTAAGATAGACAAGCAAGCAAAGACGATCACTTATCATATTCGTCACGGGGCTACGAAGTCACAGCTCGAGCACGCCGCAATGGGTACCACCGCAGGGAAGCGGCAAGCCTTCCGCTGCATCATCTCGGACGCGGCCCTTACTTATGAATATATAAGGGATTTGGGTAAGTCTAAGAAGATCGGTAGGACTCTTATCGCTGTTGTGGCGGAGATAAAACGAGGGCGTGCTTATTTGGCGCCCTCTTCCGATCACTTTAAAGTGCAAGAATTAGAAGAGCCCAAATGGAGGCCGACGGCACGTCTTCCTGAAAATCCTCGTGACTTTAAGACTCCTAATTACGGCATGGACACCTTTGGCGATCTCTTTACGGAACGTCAATTAGCATCGTTGAATACGCTAAGCGATTTGATTCGCGAAGCAAGGGGTCAAATAGAGATTGATGCGGTAGCATCAGGGTTTTCTGCAGACTGCACCTTTCTAAGATCTGGGGGTAGTGGTGCAAGAGCTTATGCGGAAGCTGTCAGTGTGTATCTGGCTTTTGCTTTAGACAAATTGACTGATTATTGTAACTCCTTATGCAGTTGGAATTCAGTAAATCAGAATATCACACATTTATTTAATAAGCACGCAATACCTATGTTGTGGGATTACGCTGAAATAAACCCTTTCGGATCCATGATGGACTTTGAAAAGGTTTGCATCAGTTCTGTTTCGGGTTTAGCTACGGTTACCCGCGCAGAGGAAGGTAAGATATTTCATCTAGATGCAGTGGATGATTATCCAATCTCTGGACAAGTTGTAATTTCAACTGACCCTCCATACTACGATAACATCGGATATGCAGAATTATCTGACTTTTTTTATGTTTGGTTGCGAAGGAGCCTACAGGACGTTTATCCGTCTGAGTTTGGAAGCATAGTAACTCCAAAATCGACTGAGCTGGTTGCGACTCCCTACCGTCATGGTGGAAAAATAGCAGCAGAAGATTTCTTTCTGGAGGGCATGACACGCGCGCTTGCGGTCATGGCTATGAGGCAGCAGACTGATATCCCCGCGACTATCTATTATGCGTTCAAACAAAGTGAAATCAGCTCGGAAGGGATATCTTCAACTGGGTGGGCCACATTTCTTGGTGCGGTTATTAAGGCTGGATTTGCGATTGTTGGAACTTGGCCGATCCGTACTGAACGGTCCACAAGAATGATCGCCTCGGGCACGAATGCCCTCGCCAACTCGGTCGTCCTCGTCTGCCGCAAGAAGGAAGCCGCCGCCGAAACCATCACTCGCGCCGAGTTCATCCGCGCCCTGAAACGTGAATTGCCCCCGGCGATTGCCGAGCTTCAGGCCGCCAACATCGCCCCGGCCGACATGCCGCAATCGGCCATCGGCCCCGGCATGGGCGTGTTCTCTCGCTATAAGGCCGTGCTGGAATCCGACGACAGCCCGATGAGCGTGAAGGCCGCCTTGCAACTGATCAACCGCGAACTGGGCGAGTATCTTGACGGTATTTTGGGTGAATTTGATGCGGATACGGCTTTTGCCGTGAAATGGTTTGAGTTGAACGGTCTCAAGGCGGGAGATTTTGGGACCGCGAACAGTATCGCTCAGGCTAAAGGGATAGCCGTGGCAAGCGTCAAGCACGCCGGGATTGTGGAAAGCGCGGCGGGCAAAGTGCGCATCCTCAAGCGCAACGAGATGGATGCGGATTGGGAGCCCGCTGCTGATGGCCACCTGACCGTCTGGGAATGCTGCCAGCATCTGGTACGGCTGCACGAGGCGCACGGGATCGGCTATGAAACGGCGGTGATGCTGAAGAAGATCGGCCCCAAGGCCGAGGATGTGCGCGACCTTGCCTATGTGCTGTACAACATCTGCGAAAAGCGCGGCGAGGCGAAAGAGGGCACCGCCTACAACGCCCTGATCGCCGATTGGACCAACCTGACCCGCGAAGCCGCCGCAGCCCCGCTGTCGAAACGCAGCGGGCAGATGAGATTTGAAGTCTAGGGAGATTTGAGCATGGCCAAGAGCACGCGGCAGTCGGTTTTCGAAGGCATGGAGTTCATGCGTGAGGGCTTGCACGCCTATGTCATGCGCTCGCTTGAGGCCGGGCTGGGGGTTGGCTGGCCCAAGACGGTCATCGGTGTGTTTCCTACGTGGCGCGCAGAGAGCAATGGCAAGTTCACGCTCGACACCCAAAAGCTCTTGCAGGTCATGGAGAAGTTCTGGAACGATTGCTTCCGCAACACGCTGGAGCGGACGCACCGGTCAATCGTCAACGAACTGGTCGATGTGCGTAACAAGTTGGCCCATGACGGCAACTTCACCTATGACGACGCCGAACGCGCGCTGGACAGCATGCGGCGGCTGCTGGAGGCGGTGAGTTCCAGCGAGGCGGCGGACAAGATCGCCGCGATGCGTGACACCATCCTGCGGACCAAGTTCGCAGAGCTGCAGCGCAATGAAGAGCGCAAGAAGACGACACGGTCCGAGATCATGGTCGATACCGTGGCCGGGTTGCTACCGTGGCGCGAAGTAGTGGAACCGCACCAGGACGTGGCGACCGGCGAGTTCCAGCAGGCTGAGTTCGCCGCCGATCTGGCAAAGGTGCACAACGGCAGCGCGCCGTCGGAATACAGCAACCCGACCGAATTTTTCGCGCGCACCTATCTGACCGATGGTCTGAGCACCCTGTTGACCGGGGCGGCAAAGCGCTTGTCGGCTGCGGGCGGCGATCCGGTGGTGGAGTTGCAGACCAACTTTGGTGGTGGCAAGACCCACTCGATGCTGGCGCTCTATCACATGGCGGGCGGCACGCCGGTGCAAGACTTGCCGGGACTTGACCAGTTGTTTGAACGCGATGGCCTGACGGTGCCGGTCAAGATCAACCGCGCGGTTCTGGTCGGAACATCGCGCGGACCGCAGGATATCCTGACGGTTGGGGGTGGGCAGAAGATCCGCACGACCTGGGGCGAGATGGCTTGGCAGCTGGGTGGGGCCGAGGCCTTTGCGATGGTGGCAGAGAATGACGCGAGTGGGGTCGCGCCAGGGTCAAACCTGCTGGAATCGCTGTTTAGGAAATGCTCGCCCAGCCTGATCCTGATCGACGAATGGGTGGCATACCTGCGCCAGATCTACAGGGTCGAGGGGCTTGCCTCGGGATCGTTCGATTCCAACCTGTCTTTCGTTCAGTCGCTGACCGAGGCGGTCAAGGCCAGCCCGGGCACGTTGCTGGTGGCATCGCTGCCAGCGTCACAGATCGAGGTGGGTGGCGAAGGTGGCCAAGAGGCACTGGCGCGATTAAAGCAGACCTTCAGCCGGGTTGAGACCGGTTGGCGCCCGGCGTCGCAGGAGGAAAGCTACGAAATCGTGCGCCGCCGCCTGTTCAAGCAGATTCCCGGCGACAAATTCCATCACCGCGACAATACGCTGAAGCAGTTTGTGAAAATGTACCGTGAGAACTCGAATGAGTTTCCACAGGGCTGTGCGGACGAGGACTACCGGCGCAAGCTGGAAAAGGCCTATCCGATCCACCCCGAGCTGTTCGATCAGCTTTACACCAGTTGGGGGTCATTGGAAAAATTCCAGCGCACGCGTGGTGTGCTGCGGCTGATGGCGCAGGTGATCCACGAGTTGTGGATGAACAACGACCCGTCGGTGATGATCATGCCTGGCAGCGTGTCGATCAGCTCAGCTCGGGTCGAGCCAGAACTGCTGCACTATCTCGATGTCACATGGCAGTCGATCATCGCTGGTGATGTCGACGGTTCGAACTCGACGCCCTACAAAATCGACCAGTCAGCGCCGAACTTGAATCGGTATTCTGCCACGCGACGCGTTGCGCGCGCCATCTTCATGGGCACTGCGCCGACCTACCAGCAGGACAACAAGGGCCTTGATGACCGTCAGATCAATCTTGGTGTTGTTCAGCCCGGCGAGCGGCCCGCAATCTTTGGTGACGCTCTCCGCCGCCTCGCCAACAGCGCGCGCTACATGCATGGTGATCTTGGCCGCTATTGGTATTCCCTGTCGGCCAGCTTGAACCGCCTGGCGGCAGACCGGGCGGGTCAGGTCGAGGAACCGCTTGTCCTTTTGGAGATCGACAAGGTGCTGGCGACCTACATCAACGGCCTTGGCGACAGGGGCCATTTTGACACGGTGCAGGTTTCGCCCAGCAGCTCGGCCGATGTTCCGGATGAACCCGGTGGGGTCAGGGCGGTTATTCTTGGTGTCGCGCATCCGCACAACGGACGCGACACATCCGAGGCCATGACGGAAGCCAAGGATATCCTGCTGCAACGTGGGTCGACGCCGCGGGTGTATCGGAACATGCTGGTCTTCCTTGCGGCAGAAGGACGGCAACTCGACAATCTGAAAGAGGCCATGCGATCCGCCCTCGCTTGGTCAGGCATCGTGAAAGACACAGATCGGCTGAACCTGACGCAGCGTGACAGCGCGCTCGCGAAAGCGAAGGTTGTCGAAGCGAACGAAACGGTCAAAACCCGCCTGAAGGAAACGTGGTGCTATCTGCTCTATCCGATGCAGGAAAGCGCGCAGGCTGATGTCGAATGGATTGCGTCAAAGGTGCCAGCGCAGGATGGCCTTCTCTCGCGCGCCAGCAAGAAACTGGCTAGTGATGAGGGTCTGCTCCCTGAGCTAGGCCCAGCGCGGCTGGATCGCGAGTTGCAGAAGTACATCTGGAACGGCAAGGACCACTTGTCGCTGAAGGATCTGTGGGAATACCTGAACCGTTACATCTACTTGCCGAGGGTCAAGGACAAGAACGTGCTGGTCAAAGCTGTCCGTGCCTCGATCGGTGCGATGGTTCCCGGTCCCTTCGCCTATGCCGAGCGGTGGGACGAAAAGAACGAGCGATATATTGGCTTGGCAGTTCAGAACGCCGCCAATGCGCCAATCGTGATTGATTCAGACAGCGTCATCTTGAAGCCGGAGGTCGCTGAACATCATCTGCAGGTGTTGGCTTCCGCCGTGCAGCCCGTTGTACCGGCTGTTGTACCGCCGGTTCCAGAGGGCACCGGGTTGCGCCCTGGACCGGCAGTTGTTCAGCCGGAAAAGAATCCGACAAGGTTCATCGGCACCGTTATGATATCTGCTGATCGACCAGCACACGAAATGCGTCAGATCGTCGAGGCAATTGTCGAACAGCTGACCACATTGCCGGGCAGCGAGGTCACCTTGCGGCTGGAGATTGATGCCGAGGTTCCTTCAGGCCTCGACAGAAGTAAGGTGAGGACCTTGTTGGAAAATGCCAACACGCTGGGATTTATCGACAAAGTTATCAAGTGATGTACGGCGCGGCGGTCACTTGCCGCCGCGTTCCTGCCACGGCCGCACCTTCGGCATCGCCGCCGTCACCTCCACCTCCCGCAGCATGCCGCCTACCACCAGCCCATCCCGCACCCAGTCCAGCGCCAGCCACCAGTCCTCATAGCCGCGCCGGGCGGAGGCAATCTGCTCCGGATACGGCCGCCAGGTGACCGGGCAGGCCAGCACCTCCACGGTCCGCCACTTGCCCCGGGTCCTAACCCGTTCGATGCCAACGATGATGGTGCTGGATCGTTCGCCATGCTGATTTTGCTTGGTCTCCAGAGGCACGCAGCGCGGCACCACGCCGGGCATCCAGTCCGGGGTCATTCCGGCGCGGGCAAATTCGGCGACGCTGATCGCCATACGGATGCCGCCGAGACTGTCAGGAATCCCCGCAACAGTGGCTGCGACGACCTCGGCATCCGCGTGGGTGTAGCTGTCCATCTTGTGATGGCCGCCATCGACTTTGCAGCCCAGCGCTGCTTGCTGAAGGAGGACGTATTCAAGGCCGAAGCCGAAACCTTCCTCGACCACATCCTTCGGCGGGGGCAGTTCCAGTTGAGCCTGTTCCACCCGGAACGCCCATTCCAGCATCGCCTGCACGCCCAGCGCGCGTTTTGTCCTGGTACCACGAGCATGCCCGATCCGCCCCTGCATGCTCATGGCTGCAATCCTTCAAAGAGCGTCATCTGCGCTGGACCTTCCGGCCCATCCGCCGGGCGCCAAATCCAGGGGCCCGAGGCCGTGGGCAGCCGCGAGAGCGCGCCACGCATGTGCCGCTGCCAGTGGATGAACTCCGTTTCCGAGCAGGCGCAGAGCGCGTGCCCGATGGGCCAGCCCATCAGCCATCCGACGAAGAGCGGGTTCAGCCGCCGCCGTGCCCGGGCTTTCAGGATCCGCCGCGATACGACCCGCCCATGCGAGGCAATCATCGAAGCCCACAGCGGGCGCGAGATCGGGGCGTGTGGCGAGGGCCGCTGCCCATCCGGCGCGGTCGCCAGGACCGGGCGGGTGAAGCCCTGTTCCGCCCGGTAATGCAGGATGTCCATCCGGCTCTTGCCATCGGCGCGGATGATGCTGGCTTCGCTCGATCCCTTCCAGTTCTGTGCGGCTGGTGTCGGCCACTGGATTGCTTGTGCGCTCAGCTTCGGCTCGCCCCGGCTGTTGATCTTGCCGCGCAGCCTGTCCATCTGGTCGTCCGCCACCGGCGTTTGCCATTGTGCCGCCTGCGCTGGCAGGGGTGGTGTTCCGCCCGAGCCATAGCTCTGCCCCGGCCCACCCTTCGCGCCATCCGTGGCCTTCGGCGTCGACCAGTTGGTGATGCCCAGCGCCAGTGCTTCTGCCTTGCGGGTGAAGTCGCTGTTCCCGGCCGGGTTGTAGCGATCGGTGCCGGGGTGCAGACTCATCGGTGTGGGCCAGGATGAAGATCCGGAGCCGCTGGTGCGGCGCGCCGACTTCTGCCGCCGAGAAGAGGCCTGCCGTAGGCGTGTAGCCCAGTCCCCAAAGCTCTCGCAGTACGGCTTCAAGGCCGAGCTTGACATGGCCTGAGACGTTTTCGAGGAAAACCCATTCGGGTCGGCACTCTCCGATGACGCGGGCGACCTCGGGCCACAGGTGGCGGGGATCGTCGGCACCGCCGCGCTTTCCGGCTGCGCTGAAGGGCTGACAGGGATATCCAGCCAGCACCGTGTCAAAGGCACCGTGGAAGATGCTGGCATTGAAGCTACGCAGGTCATCCCAGATCGGTGCCGGGGCGAAATACCCTGCGCGCTGGGCCGCGATGAGCACAGACCTTGGCCAGTCCTCCCACTCGACGAAGGCGCGGGTGTGATAGCCTGGCTCTGCGAGCATGAGGCCCATATCCAAGCCTCCGCCGCCTGCGCAGAGGGACAATCCGTGCCGGGGACGTGACACCATGCCATTCACCGCACCCCCCGCATCCGGAGACGTTCCGGCGTGACGAGGCCCCGCCAGAGCATGGCATCGCGCATGGTGTTGCTGATGGCGCTGACCGGCAGAAAACCGTCGGCGTTCACGAGGTTGGCGTAGAACGCGGGCAGGTCGATGATCGGCTTTACCGCTGGCGCTGGATCGGATCTGCGCTTGCGACGCTTGCGCCCGGCATCCTCGGTCTTGCGCTGGGCTGCACGCTGCATGGCGCGGTCCAGCGCCTTTGGGCCATCGGGAGGCTCGGGATGATCCTTGCGTGTGCCCTTCGCCGCCGCCACGATCTCTGCTTCGGTCAGCCCCAACTCGGTGCGCCAGCGCTGGACGTGCAGCCGAGGCGGCCCACCTTGCCACCAGCCGGGCAGCGCGGCGGGGTCGAGGCCCAGCGCCAAGATCACTTCTGCGAAAAACCGATCAAAATCGGAATCTCGCGCTTGCGCGTCCTCCTCCTCCTCCTTTACAGGTTTACTTAAAGGTTCTCTTACAAGGTTAGTCTCCGGATTCCGGAGATGGCTTTGGGCAAAATCCGGAGATGGCTTTGCCGAAAATCCGGAGATGGCTCCATGTCCGGAATCCGGAGATGGGTCGCAGCCTTGTTCTTCCTCCGTTCCCCCAAAGCCGTCTCCGGTTTCCGGAGTTGGCTCTTGTGGGAAGCCGTCCTCGAACCCCAGGATGTAGCGTGTGGCCAAGCGCTTGTGGGTGCGCGGATCTTCGGCGCGCACCCGGTGGATCAGCCGCAGTTCCTGCAGCTTGGCGAGGTGGTCGTTCAGCGCCGAGATCGACATTTCCGCATCGTCGGCCAGCCGTGCCTGCGTCGGGAAGCAGCCGAAATCCGGATTGTGCCGATCGCAGAGAAACCAGAGCACGATCTTGGTGGCAGGTTTCAACCCGCGTTGCTGGATGGCCCAGACGGTTGCCTTGTGGCTCATGGCGCGACCCGCCGCGCTGGGCGGACCCGGCTGGTGAAGCCGTTGTCCGCCAGCGCGCCCAGCGCGTCATCGACCGAGCGCACCTGCGCCCAGCCAAAGCCCTGCGCGCAGACCGTGTCGCGAAACACCTCCTGCGATTTGCGCAACCGCCCCGTCTCGCTTTTGACCTCAAGGAACAGCACGCGGCCGCCGGAAATCACGATCAGGTCGGCGAAGCCCGCATGGACGCCCATGCCGACCAGGATCGACTGGCGGATTTGGCCGCGCCGATCCCCGGCGGCGATTTCGTTGGCGGCGTGGTGAACGATGGCATCGCGGGGCAGAGCGAACCGCAGAGCCAGCACGATGGCGCGCTGGGCATCGGCCTCAGGGGTGCTGCGCCGGTTCATGCCGCACCGCCGTTCGGGAAGGCCGCGGCAGCGATGACATGCAATGGGTGCCGATCGATCAGGCGCAACACCTCAATGGCATCAGCGCATTCATCGGCATCGTCGGTTTGCCCGGCTACCACGCGGGCTGCCAGGATAACCAACGATTCAGGGTGTTGCGAGAGATCGTCAAGAATGCCGCGCGCTTCGGCCAGGCGGGCTTGCATCCAGTCACCGGTGGCGGGCTGCGCAACAAGCGGGTGAGATCGTGGCTGGTTCATTTCCGTCCTCGCCGTGTCCGGGCCGGGCGGCTTTGTTCCTGCGCACTGATCCAGTCCTGGACTGAGGTGCGGCGATAGAGGACCTTCCGCCCGATCCGGGTGCAGGGCGGCCCAAGTTGCCGTGCCTCCCAGCGCGCCAAGGTGTCGCTTGCGAGCCCAAGTTCACCAGCCAGTTGCTCGCGGCTGATCCAGTCGGCCAGAAGGTTTAGAGGCTGTTCCTGCAAGGCAGGGGCAGTCTTTTGCATTTCGATCTCCCATCGAGATCCCGGCGAAGGCCGGGGACGGGCAGAGGAAAGCAGACACACAGGACCGGAACCTAGGCGGAGACCGGAATTGAAGCGCCGGATTCAATTCCGGTCCTTGTTTCATTGAGATTTAGGCATGACCTCCGGAATGCGGAATGGGACAGCCGCCCATCTCCATTCCGCCGTTTCCGGTGCTGATGGCCAGAAATTTCCGCCCGGCAGGGGTGGTGGTCGATGCGGGTCAGGTTTGGACCGCATCAATCGGACAAAGGCATGCGCAAAGCGTCTGCGCCCATGATTCGGTGCAGGATCACCCTGCGTCGCAGCCGTCAGGGCAGTGCCGGATAATCACGACACCGGTGAACATCGATCATCGTGCATAGTTCGGGCAGCGGCCACATTGGCCAAGCGCGTGATGTCAAGAGTTTACCAGAAAAATAATTTGTTCATGTTTTACCCTCAGTCCAAAATTCACGGGGATGGCTAGTTCTAATGCTGCCGAAGGGCGAGTAGCGTCACTATTATCAGCTCAAGGCGATTCTTTCAGTCAGGGTTTCAAGGCACTGGGGCACGTGGCACCCGGTTCTTGAGGCATGACCGAAGACGACACCTTGAGGCGTCTTTTGGACTGAATGCTTGAGGACAAGTGACTGTTTAGGAACGCATTCCCGCAATACCCGGCGCTGACAAGGGTGTTGCCAATTATTGAGAGGACGCACATCCCATGACCCTGCCACCAAGAGCCTTCTTTTCCCTGAACGAATTTTGCGACCGCCTGGACTGTTCCCATGCCGATGTTGCCGCGTGGTCGATTGTAGGCCTATTCTCTATTTTCACCGGCATCTCCCCGGTGCTCTGCAGCCTGCAGCCCGTGGCAGGGATCGTCGCGGTCAACGCCGCCGATATGATGAAGATGTTCCGCCGCCATGGGCATTGCGACGAGGAATGCCGGGTGATCCGCATTCGGCCGGAGGGCAGTATCGAATGGCTTCACATCACTGATCCAGCGGGGGGCGTCGTCATCAAACTGGCTGACTTGCTGCTGATGGCCGACGACGTGCGGAAGTTCGATGATGACCCCGACCGGCGCCTTCGCCCGGCACCCCCTTCAGGTGCTGCGTCGCGCTACGACTGGGACGGGGCAATCATCATGCTGTTTTGCAGGTTCAACGACCGTGGAATACCCGCGACGCAGGTGGAACTGATCACTGAGGTGCAGGACTGGTTTGCGCAGAACTCGCCCACGGGCGAGATTCCGGAGGAGAGCACCACTCGCAAAAAGATCGCGCCGATCTGGCGGGCGCTGCGGGAAACCGCTTGAACTGTGAAGGGCGCGGATCAGTGTGGGGCGGGTTGTCCCGCCTCACGCTGTTTTTTTCTCTTGGTCGGCGTCATGCACCAGTTGCGGGCGGGGCCGGAAAATGTTGGCAACGGCATTCACCCCGTCGCGCAGCGGGGAATCCATCAGGTGGGCATAGCGCTGGGTCGTCTGCATTTGCGTGTGGCCCAGCAGCTTGCCGATCATCTCAAGCGAGGCCCCGCCGCTGACCAACAGCGATGCAAAGGTGTGCCGCAGATCGTGGATCCGCACCTCTGGCAGTTCGGCCTCCTTCTGGATCGCCGCCCAGAACCGGCGGATTTCCTTCACCGGCTGGCCGGGCGTGTCGCCGGGAAACAGCCAAGGGTTGCCACGCGGCACCAGCAGCCCGCGTTGCCGCACGATGGCCCCGACGTCGCCCGAAATGGGAATGCGGTGGATCTTGCGCTGCTTGGTGGTTGCGGCGGGTTTCGACCAGCTGCCAAGGTCCAGATTGAACTGTTCAAACCGCGCCTGGCGTACCTCCCCCGACCGCGCGCCGGTCAGCATGCAGAGCCGGATGATCCCGGCCGCGCGCTGGTCCTTCGCCGCATCCAGCGCCTTGGCCAGTCGGGCGATCTCCTCCGGCGACAGGAACCGCTCGCGCTCATTCTCTATCCGGCGGCGAAACGCAGCGGCAGGATTGTCATCGCGCCAGCCCCAGCCGATGGCCAGCGTGAACATCTTGCGCAGCACCTCACCGACCCGGTTGGCGCGCACCGGCGTGGGCTTAACCCCCTGCAGCTTTCGCGCCCGGTTGTTGGGCTTGGCCTTGGAAGGTCGGGCGCGGCCAGCGGCGATCTTGGTCAGCAGCTTTTCCACGTCATATTTGGTGATCTCGGTCACCAGCTTCCTGGCCCAATCGGGTGCCACCAGCTTGTTCATGATGGTGTGTTGGTCGGAGGCGTTCAGCGGGGCCAGGTGCGGCGTGTGTTCAGCCAGATAGCGGGTAATCATGTCGCTGACCCTCGGCGCCTCACGCGCCGATTCCTTCTGGCTGAGAGGATCGATCCCCTCGTCGATGTCGCGCCGCAACTCCTTGGCACGTTCGCGGGCGGCGACCGTGTTCCATTCCGGCCAGCGCCCGATGGTCATCCGCCGCTGCCGCCCGCCAACCCGGTAGTCGAGCGTGAAGGCCCGGTTGCCGGAGGGGTAGATGGTGATAGAGAACCCGCGCACATCAGTGTCGAAAATCTGGTAGTCCCGCCCCAAGTTGGCGGCCTCGCGGACGTTTTTCTCGTTCAGTTTCAGCCTGTTGACCATGGATCGCACTCCTTCGCTCATCCGACACAGGCGTAGATTCGCGCCCATATCAAGCTAAGCATGGCGGCAGGGGCGGAATGCAGGCGGAGAGCGGAATTGGGGAGGGGAGGGGCGTTCCGGTTATAGCAAACCTTGTCTTGAAGGTGGAACGTTAAGACTCTGCGAGGGGCCCCGTGAATGTGGCATGTGAGCTTGAACCCGAAGTTTTCGTCCATCCCAGGCCAGTTAAATTTCATTGTGCCCATTGAAGGTTTCGTGTAGGTCATTACGTATTGCGTAACGAAAATGGGTTAATGGCTTGGACATCGACTTCAAGAACACCAAACTCGCGAAGCTGATGAACTCTGAAACGGCTCTCAAGCGGGAGTTTGGTGACCGCGTGGCGAAGACCATCCAGATGCGGCTGCAACTTCTAAAGAACGCGCCTAGCTTGGCAGACGTGCCTACAACTCCGCCGCCCCGGCGGCATCAACTGTCTCAGAACAGGGATGAGCAGTTTGCGGTGGACCTTGTCCAACCCTACCGTCTTATCTTTGAGGTAAACCAAGATCCGATCCCGCGCAAAGAAGACAACGGAGTAGACGTGACCAAGGTGACAGCGGTCAAGGTCCTCGAAGTGGCCGACTATCACTGACGGAGAGATGAAATGGCAATGGCAATAAATACTTACAATCCAGACTATGCAGTGCCGCCGGGCTGGCTGTTGGAGGAGCACCTTGAGGTGAGTGGGATTTCGCATGCGGAATTTGCTCGTCGATGCGGCAGATCAGCCAAGATGATCAGCGAAATCATCGCGGGGAAGGCTCCGGTTGAGCCTGAGACAGCACTTCAGTTCGAGAAAGTGCTGGGTGTTTCGGCGCGCATTTGGCTTGGCATCGAAACCGATTATCAGCTTCACATGGCGCGAAAGGCTGAAGATGAAGAAGCTGCGTGCCAGCAGGATTGGCTGAAGGCATTCCCTCTGAAAGAGCTTGTTTCGCGAGGGTGTTTCAAAAAGCCAGCATCGTCAGCAGACGCCGTCTCGAAGGTGCTGTCCTTTTTCCGGGTGGGGACGGTTGATGCTTGGCTGGTTAAATATGCCTCTGCGAACGTGGCTTACCGGCATTCGCCAACTTTCAAGAGCAGTGATGCATGCCTTGCGACCTGGCTGCGGATGGGGGGGGTGACAGCCGATCAGCAGGAGTGCGCAGATTACAACGAAGCGAAGTTCAAGAGCGCTGTTCATGAAGTTCGTGGGTTGACGCGCGAGCCTGTAGGCGAGGCGCTGACCCGGACGAAGCAGCTTTGCAATGAGGCAGGTGTTGTCCTGGCGCTGGTCAAGCCTTTGCCCAAGACCGCATTGAGCGGCGCTGCTTGGTGGCACTCTCCTCGCAAAGCTGTTGTACAGTTGAGCGCGCGGCACAAGACAGATGACCATCTTTGGTTCAGCTTTTTCCACGAGGCGGCGCACATCATCTTGCACAGCAAGAAGGATGTGTTCGTCGACGCTACCAACGGTGATGGGGAAAAACTGGAAACGCAGGCCAACGAATGGGCCTCGAATGCACTGGTGCCAAGTGCAGCATGGCGACAATTCATTGTGACACAGCCGCGAAGTGAAGCTTCGGTTCGAGCATTTGCCAACGAGCAAGGCATCGCCCCGGGTATCGTTGTTGGAATGCTGCAACACGAGCGCGTTGTGCACTGGTCACATCTCAACAATTTGAAGGTACGTCTGAAATGGGTGGACGCGTAGAACGTCAAGTTGTGAAATGGCGTTGAGTTCGGCGAAGGCAAGGATTTTTGGGCCTTTCCGGTTGGCCGTTCCCGACTAGGATCGATTAAAAGCGATCATGCTCGCCCCCTTTCACCTCAACGCCACCTCAACCCACGTATGCAGTTTTGCGCCGTTGCAACCCGCTGCAATTCTTCGAAATCCGTCGATTGCCGCCGAACGACGACCACAAGGTTTTTCGATTTCAAAGGCTTGTCGGCTAAGCTACTGAATTGAAAGGATTAGTGAAAGTCCGGGCCCATAGGCTCATAACCTGAAGGTCACAGGTTCAAATCCTGTCCCCGCAACCAAATTACTTTTAGATATCAATGCCCTACGCCCCGACTCACCGCGGGGCTTTTGTATGACCAAATCCCAGGTCAACAATAGGTCAACAAAACGAGGCAAGTTGCGACAGCGGGCAAGTGCAACCGATGATCCATCAGTCATCGGGACCACCAAAAAGCGAAGCGAGATCGATAGCCTCGGGAACGCGCCGTGCAATAAACAACCCGGTGATCCTCGCAGAAGGAAAGCGACGCCTCAAAACGTTGGACATGGCGCGAAATCGGCAGCCCGTCACGAGCAGGTCATCGACTATGCCGATCCACTGTGGCGCGTTTATCGTAAGCGCCTCATCGACTGCGTACACCTTTGCGTGTTTCGCTTGATGGTGGGCATCGATTTCACGGGATCATGGGCAGTCATTTCGCGTGAAGCTGGGCACTGATTTCGCGGGATCGCGGGCAGGTCTGGTCGGCAAATTGAGGATAGTTGCGCCTTCAGGAATGAAGGGGTGGCTTGATGCCGACAGGACGATTGAACATGCGCCGGATACGAGATGTTTTGCGATTGAAGCTTGGGCAAGGCCTGAGCGAGCGGTCCATTGCCGCTTCCCTCGGTCTGAGCAAGGGGAGCGTCGGAAGCTACACCCAACGGGCGCGTCATGCCGGGCTCACGTGGCCCTTGCCGGAGGGGATCGATGACGACAGCCTTGAACTTCTTTTGTTTCCAGCCCCGCCCACGGTGCCGGACGCGGAGCGGCTTGTGCCCGACTGGGCGGAGATTGACCGCGAGTTGCGCCGCCCTGGGGTGACGCGGATGCTGCTCTGGGAAGAATACCGTGCCGCGCACCCCGGGGGTTTTGCCTATACTTGGTTTTGCACGCATTACGAGGCTTGGAAGGGTCGGGTGCGCCCGACGATGCGCCAGACACATGTGGGCGGCGAGAAGGTGTTCGTCGACTTTGCCGGCGACACCATCGACGTGATCGACCCCACGACCGGCGAAGCGCGGGCCATGAAGCTGTTCGTGGCGGCAATGGGGGCATCGAATCACACCTATGCCGAGGCGGTGGCATCGGAGGGGTTGGAAGATTGGATCCTCGCGCATATCCGGATGTTCGCCTTTCTGGGCGGCGTGCCAAAGGCGGTGGTTCCGGACAATCTGAAGTCCGCCGTGATCAAGGCAGACCGGTTTGATCCGGGGCTGAACCGGACCTATGCCGAGATGGCGGCGCATTATGGCACCGCCGTTCTGCCCGCCCGGCCGCGCAAACCCCGGGACAAGGCGAAGGTGGAAGTGGCTGTCCAAGTGGCACAACGCTGGATTCTGGCGCGGCTGCGGAACCACCGGTTCTTCTCATTGGCCGAGTTGAACGTGGCGATCCGGCGGCTGCTGGACGAGTTGAACATGCGCGTGATGCGCGGCTATGGCGCCAGCCGCGCCGATCTGTTTGCCACTTTGGATCGGCCCAATCTTCAGCCCCTACCGCCCGAACCTTATGTCTTCGCCCGCTGGAAGCGCGCCCGCGTGGCACCCGACTATCACGTTGAGGTCGACAGCTCATGGTATTCCGTGCCCTTCGCGCTGATCAAACAAGAGGTCGATGTTCGCACAAGCGGCCAGACGGTCGAGATATTCCATCGTGGTCAGAGGGTTGCGAGCCACGTGCGCACCCCGGGGCGGCGCAGCCATGTCACCGTGGCCGACCATATGCCATCGGCCCATCGTCGCTTTGCCGAATGGACCCCGGCCAGAATGCTGGCGCAGGCAACCAAGACCGGCCCCGCCGTCGCCGCCTTTTGCGAGATGGTGATGGCTGACCGCCCCCATCCTGAACAGGGGTTCCGCACCTGCCTGGGTGTGCTGGCCTTGGTCAAAACCTATGGGCCGGAGCGCGTTGATGCGGCCTGCCAGCGGGGTGTGACCATCCGGGCCCGCACCGTCACCTCCATTCGTTCGATCCTCAAGACCGGCCTCGATCGCGCCTTCCTGGAAGGCTCCGAAGAGGTCGCCCCCCTCCAGCACGCCAACATTCGTGGCGGCAGCTATTACCATTGAGAAAGGACTAAAATGCTGACCCATCCCACCCACGACCGACTGTTGGCGCTCGGCCTGACCGGCATTGCATCGGCGCTCGAAGAACAACGCAGGTCAACCGCCTTCGACGCCCTCTCGTTCGAAGAGCGTCTCGGCCTGCTGGTCGACCGCGAGGCTGCAGAGCGCGACACCAAGAAACTGGCCTCCCGGCTCAAGTTTGCGGCTCTGCGCCAAGATGCCAGCGTCGAGGATCTGGACCTGCGCAGCCCACGTGGTCTTGACCGCAGTGTCATGGCGCATCTTGCCGATGGCGGCTGGATCGCCCGGCACGAGAACCTGCTGATAACCGGGCCGACCGGTTTGGGCAAAAGCTGGATCGCCTGCGCCCTTGGCCACAAGGCGTGCCGGGATGGGCGGCCCGTCCTCTATCAACGTGCGCCGCGCATGTTCGAGGCCCTTGCTCTGGCCCGTGGCGATGGCCGCCATGAACGCATCCTCAAAACCATCGCCCGCATGGATGTGCTGATCATTGACGATTGGGGCCTCGCCGTCCTCACCGCCCCGGAGCGCCGTGACCTGCTGGAAATCCTCGAAGACCGCCACGGCCGCGCTTCCACCATCGTCACAAGCCAACTCCCCGTTGACCAGTGGCACGAAGCCATCGGCGACCCAACGCTCGCAGATGCCATCCTCGACCGCCTCGTTCACAACGCACACCGCCTCACCCTCTCAGGTGAAAGCCTGCGCAGGCGCTCCGCCGTCACAAAAAAGCTTGACCAAATCGTTCAAGCCTGACTCCATGAAAGCGTCGGCCAGCCTGCCCACGATCCCGTGAAATGACTGCCCAGAATGGCGCGAAACGCGTGCCCACGATCGCGCGAAATCAGCGCCCATTCTCCGCGAAATCCGCACACCTTTTCCCATTCGACGGGTGGGGGCCGGTTGGCGCTCTCGTGGGCAGCTGGCATGGGCATCGTTTGAACAACAAGCTCCCGAACATCCGGGACCAAGCCTGCCGGTGCACGCAAGGCGCGCAGCATGTCCATCATCCTGTCATCGTATTCGGCATCAGTTTTGAGCTTTGAGGGCGGAACCGGAACGAGGGTGATCGCTCCGAAAGCCTCCCCAATGTTCGCCGAGAAAGCGTTGGCAACCGCATTGATCTCGCGGACTTTGAATTTCCAGCTTGGCGTGCCCCTGTACTTAACGGGTCGCTTGAAATTGGTCATCACCCCATTAGTGGCGCTGTGGGAAAACCCTTTACGAGCTGAATAGTCACCAAAAAACAGACATTCATCCCCTGACTCGAGATGGTGATGATCGCCGCGCGTAAGCTCGTCGATCTTAGTGAGTCGTGACGGGAACGAGGTGTCGCCGGATGTCGTCATAATCGGTGACACGGATTGCCCCGCGCTCCTCGAATGTGTGGGGCCACTTAAGGTCCAGTCTGCGGAAATTGTTCTCCAAAATGAAAACCTTCCGCCCTTGTTTCAGTGCATGGCGCGCTTGGATGAGAGTTCCGGAGGTTTCGCCTGCCTCGACAATTATTGTCGCGTCGGTGAGCGCCGACATCGTAATGTTGCGCTCCGGAAAGAAGAAATTATTCAATGTTGGGTTCTTCTGGTTGCTGTAGCGCTTGACCGGCACTTGACTAATCAGCAGATGATTATCCGCGATTTCGCGCTGCAATTTCGCATTCACCGCTGGATATGCCTTCGACAGAGGTGTTCCGAGAACAGCGATCGTCCGACCCCCGTCTTCAATTGCAGCCGTATGCGCCGCCGTATCCACACCTGCGGCCAGGCCCGACACAATAGTGAAATCGTCTTCGAGCAATGATCGGACAAGCTTGCGGGTCCGAGCCAAACCCTCCGGTGAGGGCTTGCGGGTACCGACGACCGCGACGGACCTTGGTGAGTTCACCAGATCCCACCAGCCCTGAAAATACAAAAGTTCTATCGGGTGATCGGCGATCCGCAGGCGCTCTGGGTAGTCTCCCGCACCATGAACGCGAACGCCATAGCTCTTGACCCCCGCCTCCTTCAGTTTGGCATGCACATCGTTTGCATAAGATGATGCGCGCGAATGTGCGACAAAATCTGATGGAAGGGCGCCCGCCTGCCTAGAAAAAAGGTCTGCAATCGTTTTGAAGCTCGCGCTCTGCTCGTCCCAAAGGGACTCATACGCGCCAAGCTCCAAAAAGGGCGAGACCGCACGTTCAGCAAAATCTTGAGACAGCAGCTGTAGTTGCAAGATCGTTCCTCCCTCTGTCACTTTTTGATCGCCCGGTTTGGAACAAATACAGAACAAACGGGCCTTTTACAAGTTTGAACACGCCACGCGTCCGTTGGCAACATCCCGCGAGATGCCGTCCTCGAGCCTAGAATGCGGTTTGCACATCGGCACCGGCTCCAAGTTGAGGTATCGAAGCTCGGTTCTGATGGAAACGGTCCAGTGATTGTTCTGTTCCCATCGGCCCAAATCATCGAATGTGCGCTGAGACGAGGCGGCCATCGCCGCCTTAGTCCCGGTTCAACTGAAGACGGTGTTTTCGAGCGCTTAGCGCGAGCGCTTTTCGGCGACGGACCATACTGCCGAGCCGATGGTCAGCAGCGCGCCGATCAGTGGCTCGACCTCGGAGGCTTGGACGTAGCCTTTGGCAACGAGCGCAGTGCCCGCAACGGTCAGAACTTGGCGGATCAGCGCAAGAAGTGCAGGTTTCAGCATGGTGTTCTCCAGTTCAGATTTCATTGGTTGTTGCGAGGAATTCGCCCGGCTTCATGGTCGGCAAGCGCTGCAAGCGGGGCGGGTAGGTCGTGGGCTAGCGCGCGCCGAGAAGGCGGGACTTGACGATCCGCGCGATGGGAACGGCGTCGGATTGGTTGCCGCCCAGCACGTAGAAATACTTGTCGTCCTGGCCGATCGCAAAACCGAAATGGCCGCCTGAGCCACGTTCGAAGATCAGCACAGCGCCGATAATTGGCCGCACCTCGCGGCCAAAGAGCAACCAATTCCGGGCCCAGTAGGGGTTGGTGCCCAGCGCGCCCAGCAGAGGCTCATCGGGTAATTGCCAATGAGCTTACCGACAATGACCTCTTCACCGGTGCAGGTGTGATCGCTGGCGCAATCGTAGGTGGCAACATCGCGTCTCGCTCAAGCACCTACGAATCGCAAGCCTGGACTGTGCGCCTGAACAATGGCGGCATCGTCACAGTTATCCAACAGTCCGACTCCTTACGTGTCGGCATGCGGGTTAAAGTCGTTCAGGGTGGGGACGGTGTTTACCTACAGCGTATACGCTAAGGTGCATCTAATTGCTGTAGGTCGAACCGCCCGCCGACGGGATCCTTGTGCCCAAGTGGGGCATCGCCCGCAGTCTGATCTGCATCAAGGCAGGGAGGATTGGCCTGGCCTATACGGCAAGTTGCGCCAAAGTCTGGACGCTGGGCAGTCGGTCGTACCCGGCACGTTGGGAATTGGAATGCGGAATGGGTAGTCAAGTTGTACCGCCTAAACCGTCGGGATCATCTGACAGGTCAAGGCTTTTGTGGCCGCTGGTCATCATGGCGGCTGGCTTCCTGTATTTCTTCTTGCAGCTGCCGCCCGAAGCGACAGCGCCGACGGAAGTGTCCTATAGCGAAATCAAGACATTGATCCGCAATGGTGAGGTGGGCGCGGTCGTTCTTGAGGATGCGGCCATCGTCGCCACGCTGCGCCCCCAGACAACGGAAAACAGCAAGCGGGTGCGGGCCATAACCCCTCAGCAGCCCGATCCGGCGCTCTTGCCGCTCTTGGAAAACAAGGGCGTCATCATAACGGCTGAGGCGCCCCGGGTGCCGTCAGTGCTGATCTCGCTCCTGCCGTGGATCTTGATCCTTGCATTCTACTTTTGGCTGAGCAGGCGGATGACTGGCGGCGGCATCAGCGGCGGCCTGCCCGGAGGGATCGGGGATTTTCTGGGCGGACGGTCGGCCAAACCCACGAAGCCCACCCGCAAGGTAACCTTTGCCGATGTGGCAGGCCAGGACGAGGCCAAGCGCGAGGTGTCGGAACTTGTCGAATTCCTGCGCGATCCAGACCGATTTTCTAAGGTCGGCGCCACGGTGCCGCATGGTGTGCTGCTGATGGGGCCGCCCGGCACAGGCAAGACGTTGCTCGCCCGCGCGCTGGCGGGCGAGGCGGACGTGCCGTTTTTTCCACCTCGGGGTCCGAGTTCATCGAAGTGTTCGTCGGCGTCGGCGCGGGCCGGGTACGCAAGATGTTCGAAGAAGCCCGCAAGCAATCGCCATCCATCATCTTCATCGACGAATTGGATAGCATCGGTCGCACGCGTGGCACCGGCCTTGGCGGCGGCCATGACGAGCGTGAACAAACGCTGAACCAGATCCTGGCGGAGCTTGACGGCTTCAGCCCGCGCGAGGCGGTGGTGGTGTTGGCCGCCACCAACCGCCCCGATGTGCTGGACCCTGCCCTGCTGCGCCCCGGTCGCTTCGACAGGCATGTAACGCTGGAATTGCCGGACAAGACCGCGCGGCGGGCGATCTTGGATGTGCATGTCAAAGATCTGCCGCTGCGCCATGATGTCGATCTGGATCAGGTGGCCGCGGGCACACCAGGCTTTTCCGGGGCCGATTTGAAGAACCTCTTGAACGAGGCGGCTATCACGGCTGCCAGACGGTCAGCGGCGGACATCACCCCCGCCGATCTGGATGAGGCGCGCGACAAGGTGATGATGGGCACCGTGCGCACGCTGGCGATCCAGCCGGACGAAAAGCACCGGCTGGCAGTGCATGAGGCCGGGCATACCGCCGCCACCTTCTACAATCCCGAGGCTGATTCGATCTACAAGGTCACCATCATTCCGCGCGGGCGCAGTCTGGGCAGCACCCATATGCTGCCCGAACATGACCGCCACACCCTGCCCGAGCCCTATCTTCGGGTGCAGCTGACCACGCTTCTGGCCGGGCGGGCTGCGGAAAAGCTGTTGCTCGGGTCGGTCAGTTCCGGGGCTGATGATGATATCCGCCGCGCCACGGTGCTGGCGCGATCGATGGTGGCGCGCTGGGGCATGGACCCTGACATTGGCCCGGTCGATTTGCGCGACAGCGAGGATCACCCATTCCTTGGCCAGCAGATCGCCCAGCCGCGCAGCTTTTCGGACCAGACGGCAGCGCGCGTGGATCAGGCGGTTATCACCTTGCTGCATGCGGCCGAAACGGAGGCACTGCAGATCATCGATGCGCACCGCGACCAGATCACGCAACTCGTCACCCGGCTGGAGGCCGAAGAGACCCTTGATCTGGAGGCCATCCGCGCCTGTCTTGCGCCCGGAACCAAGATCACGCCCTTCGTCAAACGTCGGAAGTCACAGCACTCTCTGGAAGAGAAGCCCCAATGACCCGTGTCCCGAATACGCAGAAGACCGTTGCGTTGCGGGCCCGCCACTTTCCGCTCAAGGTTTCTGCCGCCCCACAGGACCACCCGCACCAGAACATCGATCACGAGGCCCGCAGTGTAAGTCGCCCAACTGAGCGGGGGGTGTTTGCACCCCTGTCTTCATAGAGGCTTGGATCAACCGGGTGCAAGCACATGGCAGGCTAGCCCGGTCGTCAGCGGGGACCATGCGGAACATTGCCACGGATCGTATGTGCGACCTGCGCCCGGCGAACTCCGAGCGCATCCGTTTTCTGACCCGTGACACGGTCGACGTTATCTCACCATCGAATGTCCGTCCCACCCCTCCTCCTGCGGCATCTCGGAGGGCGTCGTATCGGGCGCCTCGTCGGGCGGCATGCTTGGGATTTCGGGTGAAGATGGTTCAGGCAATTCGGGGGCTTCGGGCGGCATCTCCACTGGTGAGGCGGGCGGTTCTTCAGTCGGCACTTGGCGCGGCGGCACCGCTGACATGCGACGCGTGGGTTGGATCAGCGCCAAGGGTGCGCATGTGCGCACGGATGGTGCCCGGCCGATCTGGAACGGTAAACTCCTGCCCGGCTTGAAAAAGCTCATCTCCACAGTCCTCCAATGCGTTTCATTCATCAACCGCATCCCACACCTTAGTCCTCAACGGGTGGAAATATGATTTCATAGAAGACTACCATGGGTCTTGCTGGATGCAGCATTTCATTTTCTTCGCGAGGCGCCGCACCATCAGTTCACCGTCGATTCTCTGAGATCTCTGGTGGAAATGGCGGAAAGGGGGGAACGCTGGGTAATGCATGGACACGAGTCCGACGCCTCCATTAGCTCACGCGGCGTTCTCAAGACCGAGGCCAATCCGTGGTTGAAATCTAGCAACGCCACCATAAACCGGGGCCTTCGCTGGCCATCCCCGGCACACCGCACGCGCAGCGCCAAAAAGTCCACCAAGTGCTTGGCGCCCCCTGATCCAGATCAATGCAACAGACTGCGCCAAGTGATCTCTTGTTCAGCACGGGCGCAGGGCCACTGCAGTCCGTGAGTGCTTCATAAAAGGGGGTATGCGATGAACTGGGATCAGATCGAAGGCAAGTGGAAGCAGCTGCAAGGCAAGGTTCTTGAGCAGTGGGGCAAGCTGTGTAGCGCGTCAACCAGCATGTCCGTGACCGTCAACCACGTTGGCCGGTTTTAGGCCGCTGGGTTGGCGTATCTGGAATTGTTTTTCGCTCAGCCTTCTCCTTTGTCCTTGTTGTCGGCGATGGTTGTCGTTGGCGGTCTGCTCAGCGCCTCTTTGTTGGAGGCGGCCGCGCGCTGGCGGAAGCTTTCGGCATTCATCTCCAGGATCGCTGCGTGATGAACCAGCCGGTCGATGGCGGCGACAGTCATTGCCTTGTCGGGGAAGATCTGGTCCCAGCCGCTAAAGGGTTGGTTAGCGGCGATCGCGATGCTGCGGTATTCGTAGCGCCGGGCGATCAGCTCGAAGAGCACGCCTGTCTCGGCCTGATCCTTGTGGGCGTAGGTGATGTCGTCGAGGATGATCAGGTCGAACTTGTCGAGCTTGGCGAGCGCGGCTTCGAGCACCAGATCGCGGCGGGCGGCCTGAAGTCGCTGCACCAGATCGCTGGTGCGGGTATAGAACACGCGGTGTCCCCGCTCGATCAGGGCATGGCCTATCGCGCAGAGAATGTGCGTTTTGCCCGTGCCGGAATTGCCGATGGCGATCAGGTTGCCGCCACCCTCCAGCCAGTCGCCGACCGCCAAGGCCTCGATCCGGGCGCGCGGCAGGGTTGGCAGCGCCTTGAAGTCGAAGGTCGCCAGCGTCTTGCCAGCCGGTAGCTGTGCCTCGTTCATGTGGCGCTGAATGCGGCGCATGTCGCGCTCGGCCAGTTCGTATTCCGCGAGGACAGCCAGAAAGCGGGCAGCGGGCCAGCCTTCGGTGTCGGCACGGGTGGCGATGTCGGCCCAAAGCTTGTGGAAGCTGGGCAGGCGCAGCGCGGTCAGCATGCCTGGCAGCGTGTGGATGTCGATCTCGCGGGAGGTCATGCGCAGGCTCCCAGAAGGGCATCGAAGCTGTCGAGCGAGGGATGGGCGACGGCAACATCTCTCGGCAGCGCCGTTTGCCGCGGGTTCAGGCAGGATGCCAGAGGTCCGGGATCGGGCACCCGGCCCGCGTCCAATTCTGCTGCCAGCAGATGTGCCAGTTCCGCCTCGCAGGCCCGGTCGTGGGCGATGAACAGCAGGTCGACCATGCGGCGGCAGGCGTCGCGGCGGGGCAGATCGCGCTGCAGCACCTTCCAGGCCTCAGCGTATTCGGTTCGCGGGAACAGGCTGTCGCGGTAGATCGAACTCCACAGGGCTTGCGGTTTGCGCCGCAGCGCATGGATGACGTGATGGTAGTTGATGACATGCACGCGATGGCCATCGCCGCGACCTCGCGCCCTTGTATGGCTGACGACCAGGGTGCTGCCGAGAAAGGCCTCAAGGCGATCGTCGTAAAGGTGGACCCGCAAGCGCTGCCCGATCAGCTGCGACGGGGCGCTGTAGAAGATGCTCTTGACCAGAAAGCCGCTGGTGCGGGTGACCGGAACCACGGTCTCTGTAAAGTCGGTGGTGCGCCGGCGCGGCAGGGGCTTCAGATGCGCCCGTTCCACCTGCGTGGCCGCCGCCCGCTGCCGGTTGCGCCGTGCCACCAGAATGTCGATGAAGCGGCGGTAGTCCTCAATGCTGGCGAAGTCGCGGCTGCCGCGCAGGATCAGCGCCTGTTCGATGGCCTTCTTCAGGTGCCGGTTCTGGGATTCCACCGCGCCGTTCTCATGAGCTTCCCCGCGGTTGTTGCGACTGGCCTCCATGCCGTAATGGCCGACGAAGGCATTGTAGCGCGTGGTGATATCCTGGCGCTGGTCAGCCGTCAGGTTGCGGAAAGCGGCCGAGAGGCTGTCGGTGCGATGCTCCTGTGGTGCCCCGCCGAGCGACCAGAGCGCCTGCTGCAGGTTCTCGGCCAGGGCCGTGAAGCTCTCCCCGCCCAGGACCACCCCGACATGCTCCCACCGGCTGTAGACCATGACGAAGTGGTAGAGCAGATGCGGGAATAGCTGGCCCGCGATCGTCACCTCCAGCTCCTCGGCATGAGTGAAGTCGGACTGGGCCATGCGGCCCGGCTCCGGCGTCTGGCGGAAGATGATGTCGCGCTCGGGCCCGTTCAACGCCCGCCACTGCCGCACCCGCCGTTCCAGGGTGCGCCGGATCCGGTCATCGGGGAAGGCCAGCGGATGCAGGCCCTGAAGGTGGCGCAGCAGGGTGACGGCCTGCAAGGCGCTGTCCCTCTCCAGCAAGGGAAGGATGTCGCCCTCCCAAAAGCCTTCGAGGGGATCGGCCACCGTGCGCCCGTGAACGATCTTGCGGTTCGAGGGCAGCGTCGGATTGGCATCGAACCGTCGGGCCGTGCGCTCACTGAACCCGGCGCGGGCGGCCGACGTGCGCTGACTGTGCTTCTGGAGGTCGGACATGTATAATCTCAATTGCTGGTCGTTGATGGGTTTGTAGGCCAACCCGGATCCTCCGTTTGACGGCAGAGGAACCCGGCTTACCAACCCGCAGCGACCAGCACCTTCCCCGAAATCAATCAGGCCGGTGCGGCTGCCCTCCAGACGGGCATGCCCGTCTTCCGTTCAGCCCCACCGGCCAAGGTGGTTGTCGGCACCGGCCAAGATGGTTGTCGCTGAACAAAGCTGACCCACGATGATCTGGATCAGATCGCGGGGAAGCGGGACCAGCTTGTCGGCAAGATCCAGGAAAAATATGGCCTGGCCAAAGAAGCCGCAGAGCGTCAGGTCGATGACTGGACAAAGCATTCCTGACAACGCGCTTTCAGTTTCCCGGCGCTGTGCCGTTGCCTGCTGCCGTCATCGGATCGGGGACGGCTCAGTTCTCGTCTGACGGCTGCTGTCTTGGAGCCCCGCTTGGTAATTTCACTGAAGCCATCGTGCCTCTGGCACTAACCGCATGGAGTTCTCGATGAACAATCTGATCTGGCTCGTCGGCGCCGTCGTGATCATCCTTTTCATATTGGGCTTCCTTGGCCTGAGGTAATAGCGCGGGTGCCTTGGCGTTTCTACGCCTCGCGCTCTGCGGGCAGTCGAATTTGACTGATCTTCCACCCCGAATAGTGGGTTTTCGGGGTTCGCGTGTTGGTTTGCGCTTGCCGACTTGCGGCCCCATACATTTTCAACACTTGAAAGGAGACAGCGGATGAACTGGTGCCAGATTGAAAGCAAATGGGCTGAGATGACGCGGCGAGTTCAGCCCCAACGGGGCTCTGTTGCACAAATCCCGTGAGGGATTCATCTTGTGAATCCAGCGTGGTAGCTGGACGGCATGAGCAGACCCATACCCCCCGCCTACAAGACCAGGAACTGGCCCGCCTATAACGAAGTGCGTGTTTCGCTTGATGGTGGGCATCGATTTCACGGGATCATGGGCAGTCATTTCGCGTGAAGCTGGGCACTGATTTCGCGGGATCGCGGGCAGGTCTGGTCGGCAAATTGAGGATAGTTGCGCCTTCAGGAATGAAGGGGTGGCTTGATGCCGACAGGACGATTGAACATGCGCCGGATACGAGATGTTTTGCGATTGAAGCTTGGGCAAGGCCTGAGCGAGCGGTCCATTGCCGCTTCCCTCGGTCTGAGCAAGGGGAGCGTCGGAAGCTACACCCAACGGGCGCGTCATGCCGGGCTCACGTGGCCCTTGCCGGAGGGGATCGATGACGACAGCCTTGAACTTCTTTTGTTTCCAGCCCCGCCCACGGTGCCGGACGCGGAGCGGCTTGTGCCCGACTGGGCGGAGATTGACCGCGAGTTGCGCCGCCCTGGGGTGACGCGGATGCTGCTCTGGGAAGAATACCGTGCCGCGCACCCCGGGGGTTTTGCCTATACTTGGTTTTGCACGCATTACGAGGCTTGGAAGGGTCGGGTGCGCCCGACGATGCGCCAGACACATGTGGGCGGCGAGAAGGTGTTCGTTGACTTTGCCGGCGACACCATCGACGTGATCGACCCCACGACCGGCGAAGCGCGGGCCATGAAGCTGTTCGTGGCGGCAATGGGGGCATCGAATCACACCTATGCCGAGGCGGTGGCATCGGAGGGGTTGGAAGATTGGATCCTCGCGCATATCCGGATGTTCGCCTTTCTGGGCGGCGTGCCAAAGGCGGTGGTTCCGGACAATCTGAAGTCCGCCGTGATCAAGGCAGACCGGTTTGATCCGGGGCTGAACCGGACCTATGCCGAGATGGCGGCGCATTATGGCACCGCCGTTCTGCCCGCCCGGCCGCGCAAACCCCGGGACAAGGCGAAGGTGGAAGTGGCTGTCCAAGTGGCACAACGCTGGATTCTGGCGCGGCTGCGGAACCACCGGTTCTTCTCATTGGCCGAGTTGAACGTGGCGATCCGGCGGCTGCTGGACGAGTTGAACATGCGCGTGATGCGCGGCTATGGCGCCAGCCGCGCCGATCTGTTTGCCACTTTGGATCGGCCCAATCTTCAGCCCCTACCGCCCGAACCTTATGTCTTCGCCCGCTGGAAGCGCGCCCGCGTGGCACCCGACTATCACGTTGAGGTCGACAGCTCATGGTATTCCGTGCCCTTCGCGCTGATCAAACAAGAGGTCGATGTTCGCACAAGCGGCCAGACGGTCGAGATATTCCATCGTGGTCAGAGGGTTGCGAGCCACGTGCGCACCCCGGGGCGGCGCAGCCATGTCACCGTGGCCGACCATATGCCATCGGCCCATCGTCGCTTTGCCGAATGGACCCCGGCCAGAATGCTGGCGCAGGCAACCAAGACCGGCCCCGCCGTCGCCGCCTTTTGCGAGATGGTGATGGCTGACCGCCCCCATCCTGAACAGGGGTTCCGCACCTGCCTGGGTGTGCTGGCCTTGGTCAAAACCTATGGGCCGGAGCGCGTTGATGCGGCCTGCCAGCGGGGTGTGACCATCCGGGCCCGCACCGTCACCTCCATTCGTTCGATCCTCAAGACCGGCCTCGATCGCGCCTTCCTGGAAGGCTCCGAAGAGGTCGCCCCCCTCCAGCACGCCAACATTCGTGGCGGCAGCTATTACCATTGAGAAAGGACTAAAATGCTGACCCATCCCACCCACGACCGACTGTTGGCGCTCGGCCTGACCGGCATTGCATCGGCGCTCGAAGAACAACGCAGGTCAACCGCCTTCGACGCCCTCTCGTTCGAAGAGCGTCTCGGCCTGCTGGTCGACCGCGAGGCTGCAGAGCGCGACACCAAGAAACTGGCCTCCCGGCTCAAGTTTGCGGCTCTGCGCCAAGATGCCAGCGTCGAGGATCTGGACCTGCGCAGCCCACGTGGTCTTGACCGCAGTGTCATGGCGCATCTTGCCGATGGCGGCTGGATCGCCCGGCACGAGAACCTGCTGATAACCGGGCCGACCGGTTTGGGCAAAAGCTGGATCGCCTGCGCCCTTGGCCACAAGGCGTGCCGGGATGGGCGGCCCGTCCTCTATCAACGTGCGCCGCGCATGTTCGAGGCCCTTGCTCTGGCCCGTGGCGATGGCCGCCATGAACGCATCCTCAAAACCATCGCCCGCATGGATGTGCTGATCATTGACGATTGGGGCCTCGCCGTCCTCACCGCCCCGGAGCGCCGTGACCTGCTGGAAATCCTCGAAGACCGCCACGGCCGCGCTTCCACCATCGTCACAAGCCAACTCCCCGTTGACCAGTGGCACGAAGCCATCGGCGACCCAACGCTCGCAGATGCCATCCTCGACCGCCTCGTTCACAACGCACACCGCCTCACCCTCTCAGGTGAAAGCCTGCGCAGGCGCTCCGCCGTCACAAAAAAGCTTGACCAAATCGTTCAAGCCTGACTCCATGAAAGCGTCGGCCAGCCTGCCCACGATCCCGTGAAATGACTGCCCAGAATGGCGCGAAACGCGTGCCCACGATCGCGCGAAATCAGCGCCCATTCTCCGCGAAATCCGCAAACGAAGCGCTGAAGCGCCGCGGCTCGCTGACGATCTGGTTTGATACCGCCATGATCTGGGAGGCTGCGCCGACAGGTAAGCGCGGCCGACAGCCTGACTATAGCGATGCCGCGATCCAGACCTGCCTGACCATCAAGGTGTTGTTTGGCATGGCGCTCAGACAGACGACTGGCTTCGTCGAAAGCCTGCTGGGGCTCATCGATTTGGATTGGGCTGTGCCCAATTTCAGCACGCTGAGCCGTCGCCAGAAGACCCTGAAGGTCAACATCCCCCACCGCGGCTCGCAAGGCCCGCTGCATCTTCTGATCGATAGCACCGGGATCAAGGTTGAAGGCGAAGGTGAATGGAATGCGCGCAAGCACGGCGGCACCAAACGTCGGGTCTGGCGCAAGATTCACATCGGGATAGACGAGAAAACACTGGAAATCCGCGCAGCCGAGTTCACCACCAGCGATGTCGGTGACGCGCCGATGCTGCCCGAACTGCTCGACCAGATCCCGCCCGATCAGGAGATCGCCAGCGTCACCGCTGATGGCGCCTTCGACACACGCAAGTGTCACGACGCCATCGCCGCCCGCGGTGCGGCCGCCATCATTCCGCCCCGCAAGAACGCCAAGCCATGGAAGCCCGACACCCCCGGGGCAATCGCCCGCAACGAAGCCCTACGCGCGTCGAAACGCTTCGGCCGAACCATCTGGCGACGATGGAGCGGTTATCACCGCCGAAGCCGCGTCGAGACGAAGATGCACTGCGTCAAATTGCTGGGTCAGCGCCTCATGGCGCGGGACTTTGACCGTCAGGTCGCCGAGTTTCAGGTCCGTGTAGCCGTGCTGAACGGCTTCACGGCGCTCGGTATACCCGTCACTGAAGCCGTGGGATGAGTCTGTCCAGGGAAAGGGGAGATCTGTCTGTCACCCGATTTGTGCAACAGAGCCCTCTGACCCACGACCTGTTTCTGGTTCACGGCGAGGCGGCGGCGATCGACGCCTTGGCCGCGAGGCTGGAGGGTGTCGTCGATCCGTCCCACATCCAGCGCCCGGTCCTTGACGAAAGCTTTGAGTTGACGGCGCAGGGGTTGCGCCGGTTGTCCATTTCCACACCGCCCCGGTTGGCAGCGGAAAAGGTCGCGCGGCTGGATTGGCACAACGATCTGTCGGACTTGTTCCTCAGCATCAACGAATCCGTGGGTGCTGCGACCGACGAACGGTCCCGCGACGTTCTGATCCGCCGCCTGCGCCGGGCGTTGGCCGGGGACGAGGAAAAGCCGCGGGCCGGTGAGGATCGCATGCGCCACAGGCGGTAACGCCTGCCCGCGTGCTGCGGACGAAAGCCGCTCTCAGTTCGGCGAATCCTGCGACCCTGAGGCGCGGGCCAAAGGCTGTGCGGAGGGCTTGGTGCGGAAGAACCAAGCCTTCGCCAGTTCTGTAGCAACAAGATATCCGATCAGGATCAGCACGATTCCTGCCAACTGACCACCCGTCAGCGGCACAAAGCCAAAGACGGCGCTCAGGCCACCAAGGTAGGGGATGGCGAAGGTCACCACCAGAACAGTCAGGGTTGACCAGAGCAGCAAGCGGCTGGGTCGGCTGCGGAATGCGGGTCTATGTGTTCGGAGAACCAGCACGACCACAAGCTCAGTCAGGAGCGAGATCACGAACCATGAAGTCTGGAACGTCGCCTCATCGGCGTGAAACACCCACAGCAGCAGCCCAAAGGTGATCAGATCGAAGACTGAACTGATCAGCCCGAAGACGATCATGAATTTCCGGATTTCCTTGATGTTCCAACGTTGTGGCTGCGTCAATCGCTCTGGGTCCACCGAGTCGCTGGAGATTGCAATCGACGGCAAATCCGAAAGAAAGTTGTTCAGCAGGATCTGCTTGGCCGCCAGCGGCAGGAACGGCAACAACGGTGTCGCCAGTGCCATACTAATCATGTTGCCAAAGTTCGCACTGGTGGTGATCGAGATGTATTTCAGCGTGTTGGCAAAGGTGCGCCGCCCGTCCTCGACGCCCGCGTGCAGCACATCAAGATCGCGGGTCAGCAAGATAATGTCTGCGCTTTCGCGGGCGACGTCCACCGCTTCGGCCACCGAGATTCCGACATCGGCGGCATGCAGGGCGGGCGCGTCGTTGATGCCGTCGCCCAGATAGCCCACTGAATGGCCCACACGTTGCAGGGCGCGCACGACGCGCTCTTTTTGCTGCGGGTCAATCTCGACGAAGAGGTCGGTCCGCGGCGCCAGATGCCACAGCGCCTCGTCCCGCATCGCGGCAATCTCTTCGCCGGTCAGCATCGCCTTTGCGTTCAACCCAACGGCCTGCGCGACATGTGCTGTGACATAGCGGTTGTCGCCGCTGATCACCTTGATCGCGATGCCCAAGCGCGCCAGATCGGCGATGGCCTTGGCCGCATCGGGTTTTGGCGGGTCGAGAAACACCAGAAAGCCGCGAAAGGTCATGTTGGCTTCGTCGTCGCGGTCATAATCGGCCTTTGCGGTGAAGCTGCGGGTCGCAAGGGCAAGCACGCGCAGGCCATCCGCACTTTTGGCTTGGAACGTCGCCTCCAACGCCGCGCGCCGCGCCGCGTCCATTGGCATGTCGGTGCCGCCGACTTCCACCGCAGTGCAGGTCGCGAGCACCTCGGCAAAGGCGCCCTTGGTGACCATGAGATGCTGCTCGACACCGTCTGGGGCCACGACGATGGTCAACCTGCGGCGCACAAAATCATACGGGATTTCGTCGATCTTGGCATATCCTGCGGTGGATAGCCCAGCCGTCTGGCCCGCTTCGAAGATCGCCGCATCCAGCGGGTTCTCGATGCCCGTCTCAAACGCCGCATTCAGATAGGCCAATTGCCGCAGTGCATCCGAAGCCACATTCGCGCCGTCCAGAACCTCGCGCAGCACGATCTTGCCCTCGGTCAAGGTGCCGGTCTAGTCGGTGCAAAGGATGTTCATGCTGCCAAGGTTTTCGATGGCATCCAGACGCCGCACGATGACGCCGCGCTTGCTCATCGCGCGGGCCCCGGCAGAAAGGGTCACACTGATGATGGCGGGCAAGAGTTCGGGTGAAAGGCCAACCGCCAAAGCCACGGCGAACAGCATGGATTCGACAACCGGCCGGTGCAGCAGCAGGTTTACCGTCAGCACAAAGATGACGATCACCACCATCACCCGGATCAGCAGATAGCCGAACTGGCGCACACCGCGGGCGAAATCGGTCTCTGGCTGACGTGCGCGCAGGCGGGCGGCAATGGCCCCAAACTCGGTCTTCCGGCCCGTGTTGACGGCGAGCACCCTTGCCGAGCCGCTTCGCACAGACGCACCCATGAAAACGGTGTTGGTGCGCCCGGTCAAGGCTGCGTCGGCGGGCACCCGTCCTGCCCGTTTCTCAACTGGAAAGGACTCGCCGGTCATGCTCGCTTCGCTGACAAGGAAATCCTGCGCCTCGATCACCCGACCATCCACCGGAATCAGATTGCCCGCGGACAGCAAGATCAGATCACCCGGCACGATCTGGGCGACAGGCACCAACTGTTCCATCCCATCGCGGAGTACGCGCGCCGTCAGCGCAAGGCGTTTTTTCAATTCCTCAACTGCAGTGGAGGCCCGATATTCCTGGAAAAAGCTCAACAGCGCACTGCCAACCACGATGGCAAGAATGATTCCGGCATCTACCCATTGCTGCAGCGCAAGTGAAATGGCGGCGGCAAAGGCCAGGATCAGGACAAGCGGGCTTTCGAACTGCCGCAGCAAAAGGCGCAGCGCACTCAAGCGCGCGGCCTCCTCAACGCTGTTGGGGCCGACCGTGGCCAGAATCCTGGTCGCCACGTCAGCCCCCAGACCGACCGGGCCTGATCCGAGCGACTTCATCAAGGCACCCTGATCTGCGCTCCAATACGGAAGATCCCCTTTGGCCGAATTCATCCATGCCGCCGATCTTCCAGCCAGGCTTGCACCCCAAATACGGCCACGCACTGCCAGCGTGGTGGCTGGGACCTATCAATCTCTGAATGACGGTGAAGGCGCAGCATGATTTCTCCGATCTTTGTCGCAATGCGTTACCTTTGAACAGCAACATAGAACAATTCTCGGACCGCAGACTATCCGAGATCAAGAGCCTGCGTGCGCGGCGGCGCATGAGATGAAACAACGGCTAGAGGCTGCCGGTTTGACTGCTTTTCTCAAGTCCTCTGGCGGCAAGGTGCGGATTTCGCGGAGAATGGGCGCTGATTTCGCGCGATCGTGGGCACGCGTTTCGCGCCATTCTGGGCAGTCATTTCACGGGATCGTGGGCAGGCTGGCCGACGCTTTCATGGAGTCAGGCTTGAACGATTTGGTCAAGCTTTTTTGTGACGGCGGAGCGCCTGCGCAGGCTTTCACCTGAGAGGGTGAGGCGGTGTGCGTTGTGAACGAGGCGGTCGAGGATGGCATCTGCGAGCGTTGGGTCGCCGATGGCTTCGTGCCACTGGTCAACGGGGAGTTGGCTTGTGACGATGGTGGAAGCGCGGCCGTGGCGGTCTTCGAGGATTTCCAGCAGGTCACGGCGCTCCGGGGCGGTGAGGACGGCGAGGCCCCAATCGTCAATGATCAGCACATCCATGCGGGCGATGGTTTTGAGGATGCGTTCATGGCGGCCATCGCCACGGGCCAGAGCAAGGGCCTCGAACATGCGCGGCGCACGTTGATAGAGGACGGGCCGCCCATCCCGGCACGCCTTGTGGCCAAGGGCGCAGGCGATCCAGCTTTTGCCCAAACCGGTCGGCCCGGTTATCAGCAGGTTCTCGTGCCGGGCGATCCAGCCGCCATCGGCAAGATGCGCCATGACACTGCGGTCAAGACCACGTGGGCTGCGCAGGTCCAGATCCTCGACGCTGGCATCTTGGCGCAGAGCCGCAAACTTGAGCCGGGAGGCCAGTTTCTTGGTGTCGCGCTCTGCAGCCTCGCGGTCGACCAGCAGGCCGAGACGCTCTTCGAACGAGAGGGCGTCGAAGGCGGTTGACCTGCGTTGTTCTTCGAGCGCCGATGCAATGCCGGTCAGGCCGAGCGCCAACAGTCGGTCGTGGGTGGGATGGGTCAGCATTTTAGTCCTTTCTCAATGGTAATAGCTGCCGCCACGAATGTTGGCGTGCTGGAGGGGGGCGACCTCTTCGGAGCCTTCCAGGAAGGCGCGATCGAGGCCGGTCTTGAGGATCGAACGAATGGAGGTGACGGTGCGGGCCCGGATGGTCACACCCCGCTGGCAGGCCGCATCAACGCGCTCCGGCCCATAGGTTTTGACCAAGGCCAGCACACCCAGGCAGGTGCGGAACCCCTGTTCAGGATGGGGGCGGTCAGCCATCACCATCTCGCAAAAGGCGGCGACGGCGGGGCCGGTCTTGGTTGCCTGCGCCAGCATTCTGGCCGGGGTCCATTCGGCAAAGCGACGATGGGCCGATGGCATATGGTCGGCCACGGTGACATGGCTGCGCCGCCCCGGGGTGCGCACGTGGCTCGCAACCCTCTGACCACGATGGAATATCTCGACCGTCTGGCCGCTTGTGCGAACATCGACCTCTTGTTTGATCAGCGCGAAGGGCACGGAATACCATGAGCTGTCGACCTCAACGTGATAGTCGGGTGCCACGCGGGCGCGCTTCCAGCGGGCGAAGACATAAGGTTCGGGCGGTAGGGGCTGAAGATTGGGCCGATCCAAAGTGGCAAACAGATCGGCGCGGCTGGCGCCATAGCCGCGCATCACGCGCATGTTCAACTCGTCCAGCAGCCGCCGGATCGCCACGTTCAACTCGGCCAATGAGAAGAACCGGTGGTTCCGCAGCCGCGCCAGAATCCAGCGTTGTGCCACTTGGACAGCCACTTCCACCTTCGCCTTGTCCCGGGGTTTGCGCGGCCGGGCGGGCAGAACGGCGGTGCCATAATGCGCCGCCATCTCGGCATAGGTCCGGTTCAGCCCCGGATCAAACCGGTCTGCCTTGATCACGGCGGACTTCAGATTGTCCGGAACCACCGCCTTTGGCACGCCGCCCAGAAAGGCGAACATCCGGATATGCGCGAGGATCCAATCTTCCAACCCCTCCGATGCCACCGCCTCGGCATAGGTGTGATTCGATGCCCCCATTGCCGCCACGAACAGCTTCATGGCCCGCGCTTCGCCGGTCGTGGGGTCGATCACGTCGATGGTGTCGCCGGCAAAGTCGACGAACACCTTCTCGCCGCCCACATGTGTCTGGCGCATCGTCGGGCGCACCCGACCCTTCCAAGCCTCGTAATGCGTGCAAAACCAAGTATAGGCAAAACCCCCGGGGTGCGCGGCACGGTATTCTTCCCAGAGCAGCATCCGCGTCACCCCAGGGCGGCGCAACTCGCGGTCAATCTCCGCCCAGTCGGGCACAAGCCGCTCCGCGTCCGGCACCGTGGGCGGGGCTGGAAACAAAAGAAGTTCAAGGCTGTCGTCATCGATCCCCTCCGGCAAGGGCCACGTGAGCCCGGCATGACGCGCCCGTTGGGTGTAGCTTCCGACGCTCCCCTTGCTCAGACCGAGGGAAGCGGCAATGGACCGCTCGCTCAGGCCTTGCCCAAGCTTCAATCGCAAAACATCTCGTATCCGGCGCATGTTCAATCGTCCTGTCGGCATCAAGCCACCCCTTCATTCCTGAAGGCGCAACTATCCTCAATTTGCCGACCAGACCTGCCCGCGATCCCGCGAAATCAGTGCCCAGCTTCACGCGAAATGACTGCCCATGATCCCGTGAAATCGATGCCCACCATCAAGCGAAACACGCAAGCAAGGGGCTGCATGTGGTGGCGCCGCTGACACCAAAATCCACCTAGTCGAGTGTTAAGGTTTTCACCAAAGCGACGGCGGTGGCGATGGCTGCCGACACCCCCGAAAGTTATGTCGCCACTGTCGTCAAGGCACGGCGAAAGGGAAAGATTCTGATCGATTATCTGCACAATCAGTGCAGTGCGACTGCTGTGGCGCCCTATTCATCGCGTGTCCGGCCCGGTGCGGTGGTATCGGGACCCTTGTTGTGGGACGGACTTAGCCCCGATATCAGACCTGGCCATTTCACAATATTGAACATGTTGGACCGCCTGAGCGCTACAGACCCTTGGCAGGATTTCCACGCGGCCGCTGTGCCGTTGATGACCAAGGCTTAATCGCCCTTCTCGGATGCGATGCTTTTCTTTAATGCGTCCAGAATGCTGACGAGATTGCCCGCTGCGGGTTTTGCCGTCTTCGCATTGACCGGGCGCTTTCGACCCTTCTTTTACGCGGATATAATCTTCAACAACCGGTGCTGAACCTCGTCCTGAACCATTTTGGCATCCCTTGGCTTGGTTCGCTCGTCGCTCAACTGGCACACAGGCGCCATAAAGATGGCGGCGGATTTGTCGTCGGAAATGCCGTCGAAATACTTAGCGGGATCGCGAACCTCGTCCCCTTAGCGCAAAGACCACACGACGATTCCTGCACCACGCGGCTCCAGCATGACCGCGCGCTCGCGCTGCGCCAGCACGAGCCGCGAAATGCCGACAGTTTTGGTGGCCGCCATCGCCTCGCGAATTACTGCAAACGCCTCTGCCCCAACGCTATCGCCGGGCAGCAAGAAATGCGCCTTGTCGCGCCAGATCCAACCGATGCGATCACGGTCAACGAATGTTTGGATATCTATAGTGCGTGTACTGTCCAGTGCGACCGAGTCCAGGTCCTCATCCTCGAGCAGGACATAGTCACCCTCGCCCCGGGCAAAGCCACGCGCCTCATCATCTTTCTTGACTACGTTTCCCGTTACCGAATCTACATAGCGGCTGACCACGCGGTGTCCGGTCTCGCGGTTCAGTGTGTGAAATTTCAGCTTCTCGCCGTCTGTCGTCGCAGGCGTCATTGTCACCGCACAGGTGACGAGCGACAGTTTGAGATAACCCTTCCAGTATACCTGTGTGGCCATGGCACCCTCCGATCACAAAAGGAAACGTCAGAAAAGCTCCTTCGTTCCCAAATGTCTGTGCCAGTCGAGCCTGCATTCAGAAGGCGGTGTCCTGGTCGCCCTGCGGGACACCGGGCAAACCCGGAATTGATCAGTCAGGGCGAAACCAAATGAGCTTTGAAGCGTTTATAGTCAGAAGCAGGCAGCATGCTTGTCAATCAGACGAGACGAGATGAGGAACACGGCGGTTTTTCTGATTTCCCGCTGTGGCCAACGCAATGGCAGTCGAGCCTCTTAATCGCCAGCATCCTGCCTGCTTCGCCCCCTCAAATTCTGATGACAGGACTGTGCTTAAACTCAGCTGGGACGTTATGGTGTGAACCGTTGCTATTTCTGTCGCGGGTCGGTCAGGTCCGCACCTGCTTCGATCATGGTCCCGCTCCGCATGGCTACGACGGCCTGCGCCAGAATGCGGGCGGCATTGCGCACTTCCTCCTGAACATGGGTATCAAGGTCGAGCGCCGCGTGGCTGGTCGCGTAGGGTTCCCAATAGCCGATGTAACGGTCGATCTCGGCGCTGGCCCCGGCAGGCACCAGCTTCATGAATTTCAGCCAATCCGACAGCGACCGCCGCACGTTTTCCACGCCCGCCACATCGCCGTGGACAACGACCGAAAAGGCGCGGCCCGCCAGATGGCGCGGATAATCCCAGCCCGCAAGTTCGATCGCCTTCGCCAACTCTGCGTCCTTGCCATCGGTCAGGGTCGGGTCCGGGTTGCCACCGTCGGCGCAGACCAGCCGGTCCATCATTAGCTTGACCGGTGAAGTGACCTGATACCAGTTCACCGGCGTTACGATCATCACACCGTGTGCTGCCACCCAAAGCGGATAGATGTCGTTCATCCAGTCCTGCGTCTGGCCAAGCGCGTGGTTGGGGTAACATGAACAGGGCCAGTGGCACAAAGGCGCTGCGGTCGAAAAGCAGGCTTTGCAGGGGTGGATCTTGCGGCCGTATTCCGAGGCAAGGCGCGAAAGATCGAGGATATCGACCGCCAGTGAGAACTCCTTTTCGATCACGGTTTTTGCCAGCTCGATCAGGCGGAAGCTTTTCGACATCTCGCCGGGACAAGTGTGTTCACTACGGGACGAGCCGTTGATCAGCAGGATGCGTGGCGTTCCGTCCTTGGCGTCATGCTGAACCTGTGCAGCATCAATGGCGTTTCGTGCAGCGTTCCAATCGACAGAGAGATCGTAGTCGGGGTTTTTGAACCCGACCCCGGCCTTTTCGGTGATCGGGGCCTTGCGCGACCCATGGTAGGCGTCCCAGGCAATATCGGCGATCTTGTCGATCTCGGCCTGAAGGGCATCAAACGCAGGGTCGGTGAACTGTTCGCCATAACGCCGCTTGAAATCATGCTTCGAAAGCTGTGTGCCTGGCATGCCTTTGCGGGGCGTAAGATCCTTGGCTGAGGCAGGAGATTTGACCATGGTTCAATTCCTTTTCCTTGTGCTTTAGCCGACAATATTGACCTTCGAGCTCACGGATTTGCGCCCAGAACCGCGGAACCATTCGGCACCACCCGCCACACCTTATTGCCAACATCGTCGGCAACCAGCAGGGCACCCGTTGCGTCGATGACGACGCCCACCGGCCTTCCCATCGCTTTGCCTTCGGTGTTCACAAACCCGGTCAGGATATCTTGCGGATCACCTGACGGCTCGCCGTCGGTAAAAGGGACAAAGATCACTTTGTAACCCGACGGCGGCTCTCGGTTCCACGACCCATGCTGTCCGACAAACGCACCGTTATGATAGCTTTCCGGAAACAAGGAACCCGTGTTGAAGGTGAGGCCCAGCGAGCCGGTATGCGCACCGAGGGCGTAGTTCGGGACGAGCGCACTTTGCACCAGATCGGGACGCGGGGGCGTAGCGCGCACGTCTACGTGCTGACCATAGTAACTATAGGGCCAACCGTAAAACCCGCCGTCCTGCACCGAGGTCATGTAGTCGGGCACCAAATCACTGCCGATCTCGTCGCGTTCATTAACCGCAACCCACAAGGCACCACTGTCGGGCTGCCAGGCCAACCCGTTGGGATTGCGCAGGCCGGACGCGAACACCCGCGTCTGCCGTGTGGCGAGGTCGATTTCCAACACCGTGGCACGATTTTCTTCGACCTCAATCCCGTTTTCGGCGACGTTGCTGTTCGATCCGACCGTTGCATAAAGTTTGGTTCCATCGGCGCTGGCGATCACATCCTTGGTCCAATGGTGGTTGATTGGCCCTGCTGGCAGGTGGGCGATCAATTCGCCTTCGGCGGTGATGGAGATTTCACCAGTCTGGTACGGAAACGCCACGATCGCATCCGTATTCGCGACATACAGCGTGTTGCCGACCAAGGTCATGCCAAACGGAGAATTGAGCCGTTTAAGAAAGGTTTCCCGCACCTCGGCCACGCCATCGCCGTCAGCGTCGCGGACAAGCGTGATCTGGTTCGCACTGGGCACCCCGGCGCCCGCGCGCGACATGACCAGCCCCATCACCCAGCCTTTGAGGCTGAAGGATGCATCTGGCTTCGGTGGCGCGTTGCTTTCGGCTACCAAGACGTCGCCGTTAGGCAAAACGTAAAGCCAGCGTGGATGGTCAAATCCACCGGCATATTCGTTTACGCGCAGGCCCTCTGTGGCCACCGGGATCGCATCCAATGGCCAACCGATCGCCGGTGCGATGTTCACCGTCGGGATCAGGCGGGGATCGGGCGCTGGCAGCTCTGGCTTCGGGCCGTAACCTGCCGTGACGGCAGTCGTTGCCTGTTCGCGGGACGCAACGAACACAACGGCTGGGATCAAAACGGCAAGCGCGGGGATGACCAGCAAGATTTTCTTCATGGGTCTGCCTTGCGGTTGAATGAGGCGGCTGATGTGACGGAAAATGCGGGCGCTTGATTTTCAAGCGCCCGCCGCCGCAAAGGACCTTAGCAGTGGCCCCGAGATGCGATCAGTGATGGTGCTCTGGCAGCGCCTTGACCTGATCCTTGGTCCAAGTCGTTGTTGCATGCACGCTGCCGTCTTCATCGCGCATAAAGTGCAAGTCGCTCGTGGTCATCGACACGGGCTTGGCACCTATGCCAAGAAAGCCACCAACATCAACGATTACGGACGTCGCAGCACCCATCCCGTGGACATGCGAAACGGTGCCGATCTTTGCGTCGTGTGCGCCGTAAACAACGGCATCAATCAGGTTGGCTTCGTTCAGTTCAGCTGCGTCGAGCGCTACGTGGTTTGAATGGTCCATCTGGTAAATCTCCTGTTTTGCGGATCTGAGCAGGCTGGCTCTCGGTATCAACGCGTGGCTTTGGGTAGGGTTCCGCAATCAGCAAGGCCGCTGCCGTATTGGCCAGTGACAAGCCGCGATCAGCACCTTTCCGCCGACCTCGCCGATTTGAACACCCCCAATTCACGACGGCGCATGTCCGAACTGGCGAGCGATAGTGGCGAGGAGATCTCTGCTCAGTTGAGGCCCTGAGCTCGGTACACGTCAGACATCATCCCGGTCATCGTGGCCAAAAACGGCCGATTGCCATCACTCAATGGAACTGCGGCCGATAACCTGCGTTCTATGAGTTCTTGCTGTCGACATCTGTCTTGCTTTCAGGACGATGCTAAAATGGCAAATACACTTTTCTGATGATTGTCACCGGGCGCTCAGCCCATAGGTGGTGCGGCGGAAGTGCCGCCTGTCGAAAGCGCTGCAACGGGCACGGTCGAAGTGACGCTCGACACGGAAGCCAAGACGGTGGCTTGGGTCGTCACGACCGAAGGCTTGACCGGTGATGCGACCGCCTCGCACATTCACGGCCCCGCGGCGGCGACGGAATCCGCTGGTCCGGTCATCGACACCATGGCCACGATGGAAGGCAGCGCACCGATCACGGACGGACAGATCACAGATCTGACCGGCGGCATGTATTACTACAATGTCCACACCGAGAAGTTCCCTGACGGTGAAATCCGCGGTCAGTTGATGACCACCAAGTAAGAACGACATCATCCCTTAGCAGGCCGCTGAAATAGTCGCTGGCCCGGAACGGTGTCCTTCAGGGGCTGTCGAAATGGTGCCGGGCAAGGCGGGTTTGTGGCCGTTGCGGGCCGGGATTCGCCTTCACTCGCTGGCTCATGCTGCCAGCAACCGAGGCAGCCGGGCAAGATTGCAGGCCGCCATCGTAAGGGTGAACTGGGCACCCACCCGTTTGACGCCCCGCAGCATTGCCTGCGCCATGGGTCCGACCGTCTTGGCCCATCCGAACGGCTCTTCGATCTTCTTGCGGCGTTTTTGCGAGATTGCGTATCCTGAATGCCGGGTGGTGCGACCATCGATAGCCGAGTGCCGGACTTTTTGCGCCACATGGGGCGTGACGCAGGCCTGTCGCAGATCGTTGACGAAGTCGGCGCAGTCGTAGCCCTTGTCAGCGCCGACCGTCAGCCGCCGCGTCGAGCCTGGCGAATGGCGGTGGATCATGGCAAGGGCGGCGCGACGCTCTGCGTGACCATCCATTGCCCGGCAGGCGCATGCGCAGCATGCTGCCGAGAGGGGGCCTGCGTCATCTCGGTCTGGACGATCAGCCCGTTGCCTTGCGGCGGGTTCCTCGGACCGGTGGCGGAACCCGCCTCATCCATGAGGGTATGGCCGATGAAACAAAGGTTTGCGCCAGTGCCCGGCGACTTCTTGTAGAGCCGCGCCTCAGGATCGGTGACCGAGGCATGGGTTGCGTTCGACCGCTTCTGGCCGCGGAAGTCGACTTCGGTATTGCGATCTCTGGGCTTTTCGGTGGTCATCGGGGCGGTCTCCGGGCTGGGTTGGGCGGGGGCTTCGGCATCGGCGGCAGGCGGCAGGCGGCGGATCATCCGGCCTATCGCCTCCGAGAGGGGCGGCCTCCGGCTTGGGCTGAAAACTCTTCATGGATGGTGAGCCATGGTGTCGCCATCGGTTCGAGACCCATGGCGAACGCCTTGACCAGCGTGCCGTCGACCGAGAAGTGCTCATCCGACAAGAGCGGCGCCACCTCGCGGTGGGCGAGGATCGCCGCCAGGACTTTGCGGGCCATGTCGGTGGTCAGCAGCCGGTCGCGGTTCTTCGTGAAAACCGTCGGCCTTCGGCCCGGCGCTTCGCGCGTTCAGGGCTGAAATCTGTCCACTGGACAGATTTCCGGGCGCCCTTCACCCCACACCGCGTCATCAATGCCCAGCCCAACGAACCAACGGAACATCAAGTTATACTGCATCTGTTCCATCAACTGCCGTTCGGATCGCACCGAAAACAGGATCTGGATCAGGCTGGCGCGCAGCAGGCGCTCGGGCGGGATCGACGGCCGCCCATCGGCAGAATAAAGCACGTCAAAGTCGCCATCGAGGCTGGCAAGCGCATCGTTGACGATCTGCCGGATCTTGCGCAACGGATGCCGAGACGGAATGCGCTCCTCAAGATCGACATAGCTGAAAAGCGAACCGCTCGTCTCGTCCGTGCCCCGCATCGTATTTCCCCGTCAAACCACTTGGAAAGGGAGTCACGTTCTGTATCCGGCGTCCAGGGTTGGGTTTTTCAGCATCCTGTTAGTCCCCATTGCGCCGGTCTGGTTAAACAGACCGGCGCACCTGCTTGCGATGCGTCCGTTCCTCGTGGCTGTATCAGGGGACATTTGACCGATGACTAATTTCGAACGTGGTCGACGCGGTTTGTAAAAAACGTTCGGATTGGTTGAACAAATCGGTGCGGTGTCGACACGGCGCACCGCTCGGTACGCCGCGCTTTTGTGATGTCAGGCGAGGGAGACTTTGGCCACGTTGCCCGCATAATCTTCCTTCGGATCGGACCCGAACAGAACCTTGAGCCCGGCGAGCAGGCTCGATCCGTCCAGCCAGATTTCGGCATCCTTCGGATCAAAGCGCATCAAACACAGATCGGGGTCGTCCTTGCCGCCTTCGTACCAAGCCGCGATGAAGCCGTTCCAGAGCCTGTCTATCACGGCGCGGTCGTTGGATATGACCATCCGACCGCTGACCGAAGCCCAGACGTCGTGCCCTTTGGCAACGAAGTTGAAGTAAGACGGCTGTTCGGTCGTCAGCGCCTTTGCCAGCGTGCTGTCCTTTGAGGTAAAAAACCAGATCGGCCCCTGATCTGCGTCAGCATCGATCTGTGCGGTCATCGGGCGTGGGGTGACGTCGTGCACTCCGGAGACGCCGAGCATCACGGTCATATCTGATCGCAGCGCTTTCCAGAACTTGTCTTCAATGTCTTGGGTATCGGGCATAAGAATCTCCTTTGAGGATGCACGAACGTAACGCCGCAATCCCAGGGGAAGTTCCATCGAGCCCGACCACGCAGAGGTCACTCTTGTCGCCAATGGCGCAAGATTCAATGGCTCATTGAACCGGCGGACCTTCGAGTTTCTCAGCGTCGCGGATGGGCAGGACAACGCATGGGTTGCACCAGCCGTTTGACCTGATGTTTTGTTGCTTCCGGTGCGGCGCGCGCTGGAGCTGCGGTAAAATCCGACAATTTGAAGCCCGTCAGCGAATGCCCTGATCGCCGCTTGAAGCGTGAGCTTGGTGGACGCCGCCCGCGCTTTTCCCGGACGCCGCGCTGCGCTTATTTGGTGGAGCGGACTTCGCACCGTTGGGCAAAATCAACCTCAGCGCCCCAATGGAACCTGAACGTGCCGGATCAGTCGTCCCGTCCGGAATTGTGGCGATCCGGCCTGTGGCGAGCGCCTTGCGCACGGCTGCTTCCGAGACCCCGCGCTGCGCGGCATGGCTTCGCCGGGACACTCCCATTCCGGCCGAAACCTCATCTATTCAGTGACTTAGGAGTTGCTCTCTTTTGATGTCGTGCGCTGTCTGCAGCCATCGCAACGCAACGGAGACCGCCATGAAGACCGCCACCAAGGCCCTGACAAACCACGAAGAATTCTGCCTCAAGAACGCCGCGCACTTTGTCGCCGCCCGGGGCCGCACGCCTGCCAATCGCACGCGGGAGCAATTCGCGACCCTGCCTGAAGCGCAGGCTTTTGGCGCGGCAATCGGCGACGGCCGCACCATGATCTACGCCGTTACCACCCTCGGGCATTCCGCCCACATCACCAACGCCTGAAGGAACGAACCTATGAAAACCAAAGCCCTCACCGCCGCGCAGATCGACACGCTTGCCCAGCACCTTTCCGAAACCCCGATCGAACCGGCCACCAGCGCCAAGAAGGCGGGCGACACCTTCGCCCGCTTGCTGGCTGCAAAGATCGGCGCCGAGCGCGCGGCCCTTGCCTTCACTTCGATTATGACCGCCGACACCGTTGATCAGGCCGAGACCCGGCTCACCTTGGTGCTGGACTATGTCAACCCCGATCCTGCTGGCGAGATGATACCGGCGCCCGACGATGACCCGAAGGTCGCGCCCGCCTCGGTTGTCGGCAAGCGGCAAGCCATTCTCGATCAGGCGCAGACGGGTGCGCTGCCACCAGCGCCTGATTTCTCCAAGCCGACCCACGCCCGGTTCCGAGCAAAGCTCGCGCAGATCATGGCCTTGGCCGAGGCGGGCGACATCGCCGGTTTGCAGGCTTTCGAGATCAACCCGGTCTCAAGCAGCCCGAAGGCCATGGCCCGCTACCGCGACCTTTGTGTGATCGCCATAACTGCCCGCGCGCAGGTGGCCGCATGAAGATCACCCGCGAATTCGCCCCGGCTGATCGCTACGTCTATGATTTCGGGCTCTGCAGCTACGAGAAGGGCTGGGCGCAGATCGATACGGCACAGGATGCCTCGTATTTCGGGACATGGGCCGACCCGACCCGATTGATGATCTTCAACTATTGCGAGGGTGACACGACCTTGAAGGGGGCCGCCTCGCCCGAAGAATTTGTCGCAGAACTGCGGGAGATCGATGCCTGGAACCGGGCGCATGGGTATGGCCCGGCGCGGATCGATCCGGGGTTTGATCCGACGATGAAGGCGGCGTTTGAAGGGATGGGGCTGGCGGACATGCTACATTGAGCGCGCAGCCCGACGAGCTTCGTTATTGCAGTAAACGCCCTTCGTCATCGATCAGCACCAGTTTGGCGGGAAGCGTGCTCCCCCAGACCCAGAGCACCATGTTCAAGTCCTCACCACGCGCTCCCTTGGCAAAGCTTGGTACCTGCAGCCCGGCATAGCCGTCGGCAATCAGCCGTTCGGCGAGGATCTGCGTCGGCGCTTTGCCATTTGCCCGCATCTGCAACCGCCAGTCTTCGGCGGCGAGATCGGCGGGCGTCATGTCGTACGTGCCAAGTGCATCGGCATCGGTCGCATCAAAGACGGGGGTAATGTCGGCCTCGTAGCAGACCAGCGTCGTTGGCTGAAGCGTCCCTATCTGGTTGGCCTCACGGATCGCCGTCATCACCGATAGCGCGGTGTAGAGCGCCGGTACGCCCTTTGGGTTGAACCGCCCGCCATGCAGCCGGGCCCCTTCTCCCGACAGTGGCTCGCGGGCGCGGATCGGGTTGAGCGCGCGGTATAGAAGGCCCTGAAAGTGCATCGGTCAGGCGTAAATGCCAGCGTCGACCGCGTCGATGTACTCCAGAACGTCGGCAGCCTGGCCCTCGCGGACAAGCTGCATCGCAGTCAGCCCGCCAAAGCCCGCCAGCGGTTCCGACCGGTACCAGGCATAGGCGATCAGCGCGGAGCCAAAGCGCGGCTCAACCCGGTTCAGGATCTCGACCATTTCTCGCAGCCGCTTCTGGGTCTTGGGGCTGGCGATCCGGTCTTGCCGCACGACAGCGTCGCGGCCAAGGCCGACGGTGCGGGCAACCTCATCCAGCGTGGTGCGCAGGGCGGTGGCGATCCGGCTGGGGGCGAACCGGCCATCTTCGGCGAAGGCTTCGAGACTCATATGCCACTCCATCTTTGATGACATGATATAGCGTCAGTCTGAGTGGTATTCAAGCCGCCTTGGTCAAGGCTCCGCTCCGATCAATGCACACCCCGCGCTCTCAACCGCTCTGGCGTGACGAGGCCGCGTGACAGCATGGCATCGCGGATTGTGTTGCTGATCGTGTTGGCGGGCAGGAACCGGTCCGAATTGACCATGTCGGCGTAGAAGGCCGCGAGTTCGTCGGCGCTGGGCCGTGCGCCCTCTGTGCGCTTGGGTTGGCGCTTGGCGGTTGTTGGCTTGGCGGAGGTTGCCGCGGCCTGCTCATCGCGCTTGGCGGCGCGTTCTATCGCCCGGTCAAGGGCCTTGGGACCGTCTGGCGGGGCAGGGTGGTCCCTTCGGGTTTCGGTTGCGGTCTCGATGATCCGGTCCTCGGTGAGGCCAAGGTCGTCGATCCAGCGGCGCACATGGGTTTTGGCTGGCCAGCCCTGCCACCAGGCGGGCAGGGTGCCGTTTGGATCGATGCCCAACGCTGTCAGCAGCTCTGCGAAGAAACGATCAAAATCGATCTCGCGCGCAGCCGCGTCCTCCTCCTCCTTTACTGGTTTAGTTAAAGGTTCTCTTACAAGGTTATACTCCGGATTCCGGAGATGGCTTTGGGGAAAATCCGGAGATGGAACACCCGGAAATCCGGAGTTGGCCCCATCTGGCGATTCCGGAGATGGGTCGTGATTTTCTTCCATGATTTCAACAAAGCTTTCTCCACTTTCCGGAGGTGGCTTTTGCGGGAATCCCTGCTCGAACCCGAGGACATACCGCGTTGGCAAGCGCCGATGGCTGTGCGGATGGTGGGCCCGGATGCGGTGGATCAGGCCCAGTTTCTCCAGCGTGGCGAGATGATCGTTCAGGGCGGAGATGGACATTTCCGCGTCCTCGGCCAGCCGCGCTTGTGTCGGAAAGCAGCCGAAATCCGGGTTGTGGCGATCGCAGAGGAACCACAGGACGATCTTGGTGGCAGGCTTCAGCCCGCGCTGTTGGATGACCCAGTTGGTGGCGGCGTGGCTCATGGACGGTCTCCGGACATGGAAAAAGGCCCGGTGATGAACACCGGGCCGGACAAGGTGGGGCGGGTCAGGAAACGCCGATGGCGGGCGGTTCCGTGGCGGGGAGGGAACGGGATGGTGTGGCGGGCAGGGCGGTCGCGGTATTGATCAGATTGCGGGCGCGTACTCAGACGCAGGGTGCGCACCTGCGAACCGCGCACCCAAAGGTGCGAACCCAGAAAAAATGTTTGACGCTAGAGGCTTACCGCGCCTCTGCCCCCCGCATACAGGTCCGGCTAGGGTGGAACCAAGGCCGGGGGAGCGAGGGGCAGCGCCTGATAAGGGCTTGGGGAAGCGGTCGATCTGTCGCCCATATGTTCCACCAGCCTATCGCTTTTATGCCTCAGAACCGGAAGAAATGTCTCGCCTGAAGTTCAACGTGTTTTGCGGGTTATCCTGCGTGTTGGGCACGCTTTCGCGCGGGTTTCCGCCGGGTGTGGAAACCGTAGGCTCCGGCAGCTTCAACTTGCGCTTTGTTTTCGTTTGGGAATTCAGCTTCTTTGCAATCGTCAAAAGTGCCGCTGCCCAGCGCCGCCACGCAGTCGATCGCACCACACCGGCGCGGTAGCAGACCTGACGCCAACGCATGCCGTCGGCCCGCAGCCAAACGATGCGGGCGTCCTCTGGGCCGATCAGCATCAGCCAGTCGAAGCATTCCTCCATCCGGCTGATTGCGGCAGCGCTGGGGATCACCCGCATCGGGGCCTCGGGCGTATAGCCGTAGGCATGCTTGGCCTCTTGCACGACCGGCGGCCACGACCCGCCGTAGCCGCGAGGGCGATCCTTCTCCGGCAGACGGCGTAGGGTGTAGGCGGCCTCTTCGAAGCGGTCCTCGATGTCGCGGGCGGTCAGGGTCATAGCGCCTCCCTCCGGACGGCTGGCTGCGTTGCCTTGGCCTCCGGCAGGCCGGTGATCTGCGCCCCTTGCTGGGCCAGAAACCGGCGGATGGTGACGATTGGGTTGGCGATGGCCAGCAACTGGCCCGGCGTCGGTGCAAACTTGTTCTCGGCCCTTCGCCAGCCCGCGCAAGCCGCATCGATGACATCCTCGGGCAGATGCGCCAGATCCTCGAGCCAGTCTTCGGCGATCCCAGCGCGGATATCGTCGCTTACCGCCTGCTGCGGGTAATGCCCGATCAGCCGGGTGATCAGCTGCGCTGCGCGCACGGGCTTGGCCGGGGTCAGGGACGCTGCCAGCAGCTTGGTCACGGGCTGGATCAGCGCGATCTCGTCAGGTGTCGGGGTCGGTCTGCGCGGCCCGTGCCCGATCAGCTTTTTCAACAGCGGCGTTCCAGGCATTGCTGCTATCGCGGGCAGCGGATTTGTTGTGCTTGGCTTTTCGTGGGGGGCTTGCGTGTTCATCAGCAATTTCCTTCGTTTGAAGCAGGGGGGCTTCGCGGCGGGCTTTGGCTTCCAGAATGGCGGGGGTGAAGAACGACCAGCCCCGGATCGGGGCCGATCTCGCATCGCGGGTTTTCGCGGCGATCACCGGCAGGATGTCGATCGTCAGATCGCAGCCCGCCTCAATCCAGCGGGCAATCTCGAAAGCCGTGATGCTGCTGGCCTCGGCGTCCCTGTCCAGACCGGGACCTGAAACTGCAAGACAAGCCATTCGAGGATCTGGTTCGCTTAGATGCGAAGCGCTTTTTAGTATCAGTGAAGTATCAAGGGCGGCCACTGTGGCCGGGGGGTGGGGCCACAGTGGCCGGTTGTCAGGCGGCCAAACTGGCCGCTTGTCGCCATTGGCCGGTTGCTTGGAAGGGCCCGAATTATCGGTCTCTTCATCGTCGTCGAGCATGCCCAGCGGGGCTGGTTTGCGCCCTTCGAACGCCGTCAGCAGGATCATGTCCGACTGGCGGCTGCCGTTGCCGCGGCGGCGCGGAATACGCCGGATTACGCCACGGGCGTCCATGTCTGCCAGGACCCGGCGCACCGTCCGCTCGCCCAGCGCGGTCTGATCGGCGAGGGTCTTTTGCGAGGGCCAGCTGATGCCGTATTCGTTGGCGTAATTTGACAGCACCAGCAGGATCACCTTTTCGGTGACGCTGCCCGCGGCATAATCCAGCGCCCATGTGATGGCCTGAACGCTCATAGCGCGGCCGTCACGGTCAGGCGTTTGACGATCGCCTGCATCAGGGCGATGCGCTTGTCGGCATCGGTCTGGCGCATCTGGCCCGCCCGGACGCTGGCCCAGTAGACCTGCCTGCGCATGTCCAACTCGCGCTGGGCCTCGGCGATCAGGGCCGTGATTGGGGTGATGCTTGTGGGGGTGGTGGTTTGTGCCATGATTGCCCCCTCAGCGCCGCGCGGCCAAAGCGCGGCCGGTCAGCGCCTTGCGGGCCTCTTGCTCGCGCAGCCAGTCGCGGACCGCCTCCATCCGGTAGATCACCTTGCGGCCCACCCGGACGCAGGGCGGGCCCATGCGGCGGGTCTCCCAGCGCTGCAAGGTATCGACCGACAGAGTCAGTTCCCGGGCAAGGTCGACCCGGTCCAGCCAGCCGGTCAGAAGACCGGTATCAACCTCTGGCACCGCGTCGTCGACAGCGGTTAAGCCAATCTTTTTCATGTCTTTTCTCCATGTCCAGCGCCCCCCGATCGGTGCGCTCAAATCAATGAGTCGAGACAAGCACGGGCAAGGCACCGGCAGAGAGGCAGAAACCGGCAGAAACAAACCGGCAATTCTGCCGGTCCTGTTATCCACAGATTTTCAGAACTCCGACCCATGAATTTAGTATGAACAAAAGTGGAACTCTGACAACTTGAGGGAGAGCAGTTCATAACCAGAATCGCCAGATGGTCACCGCCGCCGAGAGGTTGGGGGCAGGTTTCGTACGTCACGAAGCCTTGGTCATATTGGGGATCGTAACAGGAGGCAGGCATGGCGTTTCCGGCGCAGTATTTCTATTCAATTCTTGATGTTGCAGGTCGGTGGGGGTGCACCCAGACCGCGGTTGTGAATTGGGCAATTTCGGGTGAACTTGACCTTGTCGCGGGGTTTTCGCCGATCCTTTTTGGTGACGAACCGGCCGCGGGGCTGCTGGTGGTTTCGGCCTCGGATGTGCGCCCGTTGTTCCGCCCGTTCGGTAAAGCGGCGAAGAAGATTTTCGTGAAACAGGCGCGTCGGATTGGCACTGAAGAGTTGAAGCTGATCACCAAACCGGCACGCGGTTTGCGGCTGACTGCGGCGGACATCATGATCACCGCCCGCGAAATCGATCGGTTTGAAGATGCGCACGGCATCGGTCGGACCCGCAACGCAGGGCCGGGTGCACCCGGGCGATACGACTGGGAAGGCTTTCACATGGCCCTGTTCAAACGCATCTACACTGGCGGATTTCCGTTGCAGCAGCGTGACTTAGTGATTGAGATGCAGGAATGGTTCATCGCCAATTCCGACGCCGGGGAAGCCCCTGACGAGAGCACAATCCGACGCCGGATTAAGGCGATCTGGCAGGAACTGAACCCGGCCCAAACCTGATTCTTTCCACGCCGGAAAACGACCGGCAGAATTGCCGGTTTGTTTCTGCCGGTTTCCGCCTCTCTGCCGGTGCCTTGTCTGGAGCAGGTTGCTCTTTGCCGATTCTCTACGCTCAGTCGGTGCGAAAAGGGGAACTGATATGGCCACACATTTGACGGAACGAGTTGTAAAGGCTGCCGAAATCGGCACGCGCAAGTACGTGGTGTTCGACGAGGATTGCGCTGGCTTCGGCCTTTGCGTGTTCCTGTCGGGCCGCAAGGGGTTCATCCTGATCTACCGCGCCGCGGGGCGGCAGCGGCGCATGACGATCGGCACATGGCCCAGCTGGTCGGTGACTGCCGCCCGGGAGGAAGCCAAACGCCTGAAGCGCGACATCGATCGTGGCGAAGACCCGATGGACACGCGGACCAATGCCCGTCACGCGCCCACCGTTGATGAACTGGTCGATCGGTACATCGACGAACACCTGCCGAAACTGTCGGCCTCAAGCAGCAAGGATCAGGCCAGCATGCTCAAGACGCTGGTCTTGCCCGACTGGCGATCACGCAAAGTGACCGACATCACGCCGACCGATGTCGACAGGCTGCTGATCAAGGTTGCGGCAGGGCGGCCGCGGGTCTGGAAGAAACCGGTCAAGCCGATCGCAGTGCCCCGTGCGTTCAAATCAAAGCAGGCTAAACCAAAATCTCCGCCGAAGACCTTCAAGCCGACGCCCGTGCGCGCAAATCGGGTGGGAGAGGTGCTGCGTAAGATGTTCAGTCTGGCCGTCATGTGGAAAATGCGGACCGACAATCCCGCTACCAGTTTCCGCAAGCGGCCAGAAACGGCCCGCGAGCGGTTCCTCTCCTTTGACGAAATCCAGCGCCTCGCCGACGCCCTGTGCGCCGACACCGACCAGCGAGCCGCCGGGATCATCCGTCTCTGCATGCTCACCGGCGCGCGTTGCGGCGAGGCCCGCACAGCGACCTTCGACCAGTTCAACCTCGACCTCGCAATCTGGACTAAACAAGCCGCCTATACCAAACAGCGCCGCGTCCACCGTGTCCCTATCTCGCACGAGACCGTCGCCCTGATCCGCCTGCGTGGGGATGCCGTGCCCAAGGGTTGCCGCTTCCTGTTCCCCGGCGATGTGCCCGGCCAGCCGGTGGTCGATCTCAAGCGGTTCTGGGAACGGATGCGCGTGCAGGCCGAAATCCCGGACGTGCGCATCCATGATCTGCGCCACACCTTCGCCTCGCTGCTGGTATCGGGCGGCGCGTCGCTGGAAATGATCGGGCGGCTGCTCGGCCACACCCAGATCGGCACCACCCAGCGCTACGCACACCTGATCGACTCGCCGCTGCGGGCTGGGGTGAACGCAGTGGGAGAGATGCTGAAGCCGCGGCTGCGGGTGGTGGGGGAGAGCGAAACGGGCAGCACCCGGTCAAACGTCGCTTGATTGAGGGCCATGCCCGCCTCACCTTTGGTGTGGAATGGAGGGCATCATGGCAAGCATCACGATTCGCAATCTGGATGATGATCTGAAACGCCGCCTGCGTGTGCGGGCAGCGGAGAACGGCCGGTCCATGGAAGCGGAGATGCGGGAAATCCTGCGCCATGCAGTCAGCCCGCCCAGCGCGCCGCATAACCTCGGGCAGTCGATCCACGAGCGATTTGCTGCTATCGGCGGCGTCGAACTATCTCCCGTTCAGCGAGAACCAAGCCGGGCAGTGCGCAGACCTGAGTAATCCTTTGCCTTTAAGCAACCTGTTCGCCTCTGAAGCCAAGGATGCGATGCTTTTGTTGGCGGCAGATGTTGCCAAGTTCGGCCAAAATGGCCAAAAGAGTTCAAGGCAAGGGGCGGGGAGCCACATGCAGACCCTAAGTGCGAAAGACGCCAAATACAGCTTCGGACGCCTGATCGATTTGGCCCGGGCTGGGCCGGTCGCCGTTGCAAAGCACGGCCGACCGGTCGTTGTGGTAATGGCGATCGAAGAGTACGATCGTTTGAAGGGTATTGAAGCGGGTCGAAAAAACGGCCCCAATAACACTGACGGGGCGGACGAGTGATAAAGCAAGCAATTGGCGCTGTGGCAATCCAATGCCCCAAGGGCGCAGAGTATCGGTTTGGTAAAGGTTTCGATCTGAGCACAATCAAGCTGATCTGTTCGATGGGACCGTTCACGCGATGACTTCTGTAATGACAATGAGCAAAGCAGAGCGCGATCTTGAAGAAGATTTTGTCGCCAAATTGCGCGATCTCAAATATGAATACCGCCCTGATATTCGCGATCGAGCTAAACTGGAAGAGAACTTCAGGCGGAAGTTCGAACAACTGAATCGCGTCACTCTCACCGATGGCGAATTTCAGCGGCTGCTTGATGAAATCGTCACGCCGGACGTTTTTACAGCAGCGCGAACGCTTCGCGAGCGGAACAATTTCACCCGCGATGATGGCACGCCGCTGAACTACACCCTCGTCAACATCAGGGACTGGTGCAAGAATTCCTTTGAGGTGGTCAACCAGCTTCGTATCAACACAGACAACAGCCATCATCGCTATGACGTCATTCTCCTAGTCAACGGGGTGCCGGTTGTTCAGATCGAACTGAAAACCCTTGGCATAAACCCGCGTCGTGCGATGGAGCAGATCGTCGAATACAAGAACGACCCCGGGAACGGTTATACCAAAACCATCCTGTGCTTTCTTCAGCTCTTTATCGTCAGCAACCGCGATCGGACGTTCTACTTCGCGAACAACAATACACGCCATTTCGCCTTCAATGCCGATGAGCGCTTTCTGCCGGTCTATGAGTTCGCGGATGTCGACAACAAGAAAATTGTCCATCTCGACAGTTTCGCCGATACGTTCCTCGTCAAATGCACCCTCGGCCAGACGATCAGCAGATACATGGTTCTGGTTGCAGGTGAGCAGAAGCTGCTGATGATGCGGCCTTATCAGGTCTACGCGGTGAAAGCGATTGTCGACTCCATCGCGCAGGATTGTGGCAACGGCTATATCTGGCACACCACAGGCAGCGGCAAGACGCTGACTTCCTTCAAAGCTTCAACGCTACTGAAGGACAACGACGACGTCGAAAAGTGCCTGTTCGTGGTGGACCGCAAGGATCTGGATCGGCAGACGCGTGAGGAGTTTAACAGGTTCCAAGAAGGTTGTGTCGAAGAGAACACCAACACCGCCGCCCTTGTCCGCCGCCTGGTCTCGGACGACCATGCCGACAAGGTCATCGTCTGCACGATCCAGAAGCTGGGTCTCGCCCTGGACGAAAACAGCAAGCGCAACAAACAGCAGAAGAAGGACGGCAAGAAAAGCTTCAAGGAACAGCTGGAGCCCCTGCGCGACAAGCGCATCGCCTTTATCTTCGACGAATGCCACCGGTCGCAATTCGGCGAAAACCACAAGGCAATCAAGGAGTTCTTCCCGCGTGCCCAGCTGTTCGGTTTCACCGGAACGCCGATCTTCGATCAGAACGCCGCTCAGCAGAAGATCGAAGACACTCAGGCCAGCATGAAGACAACGGAAGACCTCTTCCAGCAGCGCCTTCACACCTACACGATCACCCATGCGATCGAGGACGGCAACGTCCTTCGGTTCCATGTCGACTACTTCAAGCCGCAGGGCAAAACCCTGCCGAAGCCGGGCGAACCGCTGGCCAAGCGGGCGGTCATCGAGGCGATCCTCTCCAAGCATGACCAAGCCACCGGCCAGCGTCGGTTCAACGCCCTGCTCGCAACATCGTCGATCAATGAGGCCATCGAGTATCATGGGCTGTTCAAGACCATGCAGGCCGAAAAGCTGCTCGCCGATCCCGGCTTCAAGCCGCTGAACATCGCCTGTGTGTTCTCTCCGCCTGCTGAGGGCAATGCGGACGTTAAGCAGATCCAAGAAGACCTGCCGCAGGAGAAGGAAGACAACGCCGTCGAGCCGGAAAAGAAGAAGGAGGCCCTGAAGGCCATCCTCGCCGACTACAATGCCCACTACGGCACCAACCACAAGATCGGCGAGTTCGATCTGTATTATCAGGACGTCCAGAAGCGCATCAAGGACCAGCAATGGCCGGATGCCGACCTGCGCAAGGCTTACCCGAACCAGCCGCACCAAAAAATCGACATCACGATTGTCGTCGACATGCTGCTGACCGGCTTTGACTCCAAGTTCCTGAACACCCTCTACGTGGACAAGAACCTGAAGCATCACGGCCTGATCCAGGCCTTTTCGCGAACCAACCGCGTGCTGAACGCCACCAAGCCCTATGGCAACATCCTCGACTTCCGGCAACAGCAGGCGGCCGTCGATGCAGCCATCGCCCTCTTCTCGGGCGAGGCCGCTGCTGAGAAGGCCCGTGAAATCTGGCTGGTGGACAAGGCCCCAGTGGTCATCCAGAAACTGGAAAGTGCGGTGCAAAAGCTCGACACTTTTATGAAGTCGCAGGGCCTCGATTGCGCCCCCGAAGCCGTGCCCAACCTGAAGGGCGACGCGGCCCGCGCGGCGTTCATCGAGCATTTCAAAGAGGTCCAGCGTCTCAAGACCCAGCTTGACCAGTATACAGACCTGACCCCGGAAAACGCCGCAACGATCGAACAGGTCCTGCCGCGCGATAATCTTCTGGGCTTTCGTGGTGCCTATCTGGAAACGGCCCAGCGCCTTCGGGCTCAGCAAGGCAAGGGCGCGGACAAGCCCAGCGAGGACGCCGACCAGCTGGACTTTGAATTCGTCCTCTTTGCCTCGGCTGTCATTGACTATGACTACATCATGGGCCTGATCGCCCGCTATTCTGATGCAACACCCGGCAAGCAGAAGATGAGCCGTGAGGAGCTAATCGGCCTGATACAGTCCGATGCCAAGTTCATAGACCAGCGTGAGGATATCGCGGCCTACATCAACACCCTCAAGGCGGGTGAGGGCCTGAGCGAAAAGGCCATCCGCGACGGTTACAGCCGCTTCAAGGCGGAGAAGAACGCGGCGGAACTGGCGGGCATTGCGGGCGCGCACGGGCTTGCCACCGAGGCGCTGCAAGGCTTTGTCGACACCATCCTGCAACGCATGATCTTCGATGGCGAGGCGCTGACCGACCTGATGGAACCACTCGGCCTCAACTGGAAGGCGCGGCGGGTGAAGGAACTGGACCTAATGGCCGACCTGATGCCGCTGCTGCTGAAGCGGGCTGGCGGCCGTGAGATTTCGGGGCTTAGCGCTTATGACCAGTAAATCAAAGCCCGTGACACATGAAGATGGCGGCACTGGGATAGCAACGCCTAAACTTCGCTTTCCCGAGTTTCTCAACACTGAAGGATGGAAAGAAACCCTCCTTCAAAAGATTGCTCGGCCAGTAAAAGAACGGGCGACGACCGGAGATAAGGACCATGTTCTGAGCCTTTCGGGGGAGCATGGCCTCATACTGCAAAGTGACTACTTTGGTAAGAAGATCGCTGGCGACAGCACCGATCGTTACCTGAAGATTCGTAAAGACGATTTTGTCTACAACGATCGGACGACCAAGGCGTCCAGCTTTGGCACGATCAAACGACTTTCCAACTATCCGGCTGGGATCGTCTCGCCCATATATAAATGCTTCCGCTTCCAGCCGAGTGAGAACCCAATTTTCTGGGAATGGTATTTCGAGTCGGGAAGCCATGAGCCGGCGCTTGGCGGGCTGGTGAACGAGGGTGCAAGAGCAGGCCGGTTCAATATTTCAGTTACACAGTTCCTTTCGACCAGTGCGTGGCGGCCAGACGAAGCCGAACAACAAAAGATCGCCGACTGCTTAGCCTCTGCGGACGCGCTGATCGAGGCGCATGGGCGGAAGATGGAGGCGCTTAGGGCCTACAAGAAGGGCCTGATGCGGTGGCTTTTTCCCCAAGAAGGCGAAACCCAACCCCGCCTTCGCTTCCCTGAGTTTCAGGATGCGGAGGAGTGGGCGGCGAGCGAACTCGGCTCAAAAACAGTCAAAGTGGGCAGCGGAATAACTCCAAACGGCGGTGACCGAAACTACAAGTCATTGGGAAGGCCATTCGTGCGTAGCCAAAACGTTGGATGGGGAAAGCTGCTATTGGATGATGTCGTATTTCTTGACGAGGAAACCCATAGTTCGTTCCCCTCTACCGAAATTAGGCTCGGCGATGTACTGCTTAACATAACGGGGGCATCTATCGGGAGAAGTGCGGTAGCAGATGCCCGTATTGTCGGCGGAAATGTAAATCAGCATGTTTGCATAATTCGTACAAAGAAAATGGAGCTGAACCTCTTTTACCTGAACCAATACTTGATCTCTCCAGAGGGTCAAAAACAGATTGACAGCTTCCAAGCGGGGGGAAATCGTCAGGGGCTAAACTTCGCACAAATAAGAATGTTTTCTATTCCGCTTCCGCCAGAGTTTGACGAACAGGAACGCATCGCCGACTGCCTCACCTCACTCGACGACCTCATCGCCGCCGAGACCGGCAAGCTCTATACGCTCAAGACCCACAAGAAGGGCCTGATGCAGCAGCTTTTCCCTTCGGTCGGGGAGGCTAATGCATGAGCAATTACAAGAACCTGAAGACTTTGGTGGCCAGACTTCGCGACGATTTGAACAATCCAACGAAGCCAATCTCTTTGGTCTTGCTTTACGCCTACAATCGTACCGGCAAGACACGCCTGTCCATGGAGTTCAAAGACGCAGGGAAACGCAAGACCACGAAAAACCTGAACGGGACGCCCGACACCCTCTATTTCAACGCCTTCACCGAGGATCTGTTCGTCTGGGAAAATGACCTTGACGGCGACAGCGTGCGGCGCCTGCAACTGAACGAAAAGTCATCCTTTTTCAACGCGATGACGGAACTCGCGTTGGACGAAACGATTGCCCGCTACCTTTCCCGCTACGCCGATTTCGATTTCGACTTCACCTACAAGGACGTTCAGCAGGGCAAAGATATCGTCTCCAAACCGGATTTCGTAAGCTTCCGAAAAGGCGGCGAGTCCAACATCAAGGTATCTCGCGGTGAACAGAACATCTTCATCTGGTGCATCTTCATGGCGATCTGCGAACGGATGCTGGATGGGCATGAATCCTATCAGGGGAAGAAGTATCTTTACATCGATGACCCAGTCTCGTCGTTGGACGACAACAACGCGATCTCCGTCGCCTGTGACCTGGCCAAGCTCCTCCGCCGGGCGGCAACGCGAAGGAATGCCGAAGGCGCGCTCGCCCCGATCAAGGTGATCTTCTCTTCGCACCACGCACTTTTCTTCAACGTTATGTGCAACGAAGTCGGCCGGAAGATTGATGACGCGCCTTCGATCGATCATCGGCGCTATTTCTTGCACCGCCCGAGCGGCGACGGCACCTACACGCTTCAGGCGACGGAAGACACGCCGTTCTTTCATCATGTGGCGACGCTCGCTGAATTGCAGCGTGCTACTGATCCAAAGAAGGGGAAGCTCTACACTTTCCACTTCAACGCCCTGCGCAGTGTTATGGAGAAGACGGCGTCTTTCTTTGGGCATCCGAACATCGCCTTTTGCCTTAAAGCGCTCGACAACGATGAAGATCGCGCACTGTTCAACCGTGCCCTGAACCTTCTGAGCCACGGCGCCTATGCCATCCATGAACCCACGGAGATGGGCGAGGACAACAAGAAACTGTTCCGCCGCGTCTTGGCCGAGTTCGTCAATCGTTTTGAATTTGCCTTGCCTAATGTTGGCCCCGCTCACACTTCGGCACCGGCACCGGCACCGGCACCGGCACCGGCACCTCAGGGAACACCCGCACCATGAACGACCAAATCCAAAAACAACTGGGCAAAACGCTCTGGAGCATTGCTGACCAGCTTCGCGGTTCCATGAACGCGGACGATTTCCGCGACTACATGCTGTCCTTCCTGTTCCTGCGCTACCTGTCGGACAACTACGAGGCGGCGGCCAAACGGGAACTCGGAAGTGACTACCCCGATCTGGCGGATGTTCTTGAGCGCACCGGTGCCAGCACGCCACTGCAGGCATGGTACGAGGACAACCCGAACGACGTGGCCGAGTTCGAAAAGCAGATGCGCCGCAAGGTGCACTACGTCGTCCAGCCGCCCTATCTGTGGAACAACATCGCCAATCTGGCCCGTACACAAAGTGATGAGCTGCTGCTGACGCTCTACGAGGGCTTCAAATACATCGAGAACGAGTCCTTCCAGAGCACGTTCGGAGGCTTGTTTTCGGAGATCAACCTTTACTCGGAAAAGCTTGGCAAGACCCAAACGGACAAGAACAAGAAGCTCTGTTCCATCATCGCCGAGGTCGCCAGGGGGCTGGCCGAGTTCTCGTCAGAGGTAGATCATCTGGGTGATGCCTACGAATATCTGATCGGACAGTTTGCTGCCGGTTCCGGCAAGAAGGCGGGCGAGTTCTACACCCCGCAGCAGATATCGGACATTCTTTCGACGATCGTGACTCTGGACAGTCAGGAACCGGCCACGGGAAAGAAGGACCGCCTGGCAAGCGTTCTGGACTTTGCCTGCGGATCTGGTTCGCTGTTGCTGAACGTTCGCAACCGGATGGGTGCGCACGGCATCGGCAAGATTTTCGGCCAAGAAAGCAATATCACGACTTACAACCTCGCCCGTATGAACATGCTGCTGCATGGGGTGAAGGATACTGAGTTCGAGATATTCCACGGCGACACCCTCGAAAACGAGTGGGACATTCTTAAGGAGATGAACCCCGCCAAGAAGCCCTCATTCGATGCTATTGTTGCCAACCCGCCCTTCAGCCTTCGCTGGGAACCGACCGATGCCATGGGCGACGACGTGCGGTTCAAGAACTACGGGCTAGCGCCCAAGTCGGCCGCGGATTTCGCCTTCCTGCTGCACGGTTTCCACTTCCTGAAGGATGAGGTGCGTGTTTCGCTTGATGGTGGGCATCGATTTCACGGGATCATGGGCAGTCATTTCGCGTGAAGCTGGGCACTGATTTCGCGGGATCGCGGGCAGGTCTGGTCGGCAAATTGAGGATAGTTGCGCCTTCAGGAATGAAGGGGTGGCTTGATGCCGACAGGACGATTGAACATGCGCCGGATACGAGATGTTTTGCGATTGAAGCTTGGGCAAGGCCTGAGCGAGCGGTCCATTGCCGCTTCCCTCGGTCTGAGCAAGGGGAGCGTCGGAAGCTACACCCAACGGGCGCGTCATGCCGGGCTCACGTGGCCCTTGCCGGAGGGGATCGATGACGACAGCCTTGAACTTCTTTTGTTTCCAGCCCCGCCCACGGTGCCGGACGCGGAGCGGCTTGTGCCCGACTGGGCGGAGATTGACCGCGAGTTGCGCCGCCCTGGGGTGACGCGGATGCTGCTCTGGGAAGAATACCGTGCCGCGCACCCCGGGGGTTTTGCCTATACTTGGTTTTGCACGCATTACGAGGCTTGGAAGGGTCGGGTGCGCCCGACGATGCGCCAGACACATGTGGGCGGCGAGAAGGTGTTCGTCGACTTTGCCGGCGACACCATCGACGTGATCGACCCCACGACCGGCGAAGCGCGGGCCATGAAGCTGTTCGTGGCGGCAATGGGGGCATCGAATCACACCTATGCCGAGGCGGTGGCATCGGAGGGGTTGGAAGATTGGATCCTCGCGCATATCCGGATGTTCGCCTTTCTGGGCGGCGTGCCAAAGGCGGTGGTTCCGGACAATCTGAAGTCCGCCGTGATCAAGGCAGACCGGTTTGATCCGGGGCTGAACCGGACCTATGCCGAGATGGCGGCGCATTATGGCACCGCCGTTCTGCCCGCCCGGCCGCGCAAACCCCGGGACAAGGCGAAGGTGGAAGTGGCTGTCCAAGTGGCACAACGCTGGATTCTGGCGCGGCTGCGGAACCACCGGTTCTTCTCATTGGCCGAGTTGAACGTGGCGATCCGGCGGCTGCTGGACGAGTTGAACATGCGCGTGATGCGCGGCTATGGCGCCAGCCGCGCCGATCTGTTTGCCACTTTGGATCGGCCCAATCTTCAGCCCCTACCGCCCGAACCTTATGTCTTCGCCCGCTGGAAGCGCGCCCGCGTGGCACCCGACTATCACGTTGAGGTCGACAGCTCATGGTATTCCGTGCCCTTCGCGCTGATCAAACAAGAGGTCGATGTTCGCACAAGCGGCCAGACGGTCGAGATATTCCATCGTGGTCAGAGGGTTGCGAGCCACGTGCGCACCCCGGGGCGGCGCAGCCATGTCACCGTGGCCGACCATATGCCATCGGCCCATCGTCGCTTTGCCGAATGGACCCCGGCCAGAATGCTGGCGCAGGCAACCAAGACCGGCCCCGCCGTCGCCGCCTTTTGCGAGATGGTGATGGCTGACCGCCCCCATCCTGAACAGGGGTTCCGCACCTGCCTGGGTGTGCTGGCCTTGGTCAAAACCTATGGGCCGGAGCGCGTTGATGCGGCCTGCCAGCGGGGTGTGACCATCCGGGCCCGCACCGTCACCTCCATTCGTTCGATCCTCAAGACCGGCCTCGATCGCGCCTTCCTGGAAGGCTCCGAAGAGGTCGCCCCCCTCCAGCACGCCAACATTCGTGGCGGCAGCTATTACCATTGAGAAAGGACTAAAATGCTGACCCATCCCACCCACGACCGACTGTTGGCGCTCGGCCTGACCGGCATTGCATCGGCGCTCGAAGAACAACGCAGGTCAACCGCCTTCGACGCCCTCTCGTTCGAAGAGCGTCTCGGCCTGCTGGTCGACCGCGAGGCTGCAGAGCGCGACACCAAGAAACTGGCCTCCCGGCTCAAGTTTGCGGCTCTGCGCCAAGATGCCAGCGTCGAGGATCTGGACCTGCGCAGCCCACGTGGTCTTGACCGCAGTGTCATGGCGCATCTTGCCGATGGCGGCTGGATCGCCCGGCACGAGAACCTGCTGATAACCGGGCCGACCGGTTTGGGCAAAAGCTGGATCGCCTGCGCCCTTGGCCACAAGGCGTGCCGGGATGGGCGGCCCGTCCTCTATCAACGTGCGCCGCGCATGTTCGAGGCCCTTGCTCTGGCCCGTGGCGATGGCCGCCATGAACGCATCCTCAAAACCATCGCCCGCATGGATGTGCTGATCATTGACGATTGGGGCCTCGCCGTCCTCACCGCCCCGGAGCGCCGTGACCTGCTGGAAATCCTCGAAGACCGCCACGGCCGCGCTTCCACCATCGTCACAAGCCAACTCCCCGTTGACCAGTGGCACGAAGCCATCGGCGACCCAACGCTCGCAGATGCCATCCTCGACCGCCTCGTTCACAACGCACACCGCCTCACCCTCTCAGGTGAAAGCCTGCGCAGGCGCTCCGCCGTCACAAAAAAGCTTGACCAAATCGTTCAAGCCTGACTCCATGAAAGCGTCGGCCAGCCTGCCCACGATCCCGTGAAATGACTGCCCAGAATGGCGCGAAACGCGTGCCCACGATCGCGCGAAATCAGCGCCCATTCTCCGCGAAATCCGCAGGATGAGGGCGTCATGGCCATCATTCTGCCCCACGGCGTACTGTTCAGAGGCGGGGCCGAAGAGCGCATCCGTACCAAGCTGCTGAAGGACGGTCACATAGACACAGTCATCGGCCTGCCCGCGAACCTATTCTACTCTACCGGCATCCCGGTGTGCATCCTCGTGCTCAAGAAGTGCAAGAAGCCCGATGACGTTCTCTTTATCAACGCTGCAGAGCACTTTGCGAAGGGAAAACGCCAGAACCAGCTCACGGACGAACACATCGCCAAGATCATCGACACCTACCAGTTCCGCACTGAACAAGACCGTTACTCCAAGCGGGTAAGCATGGAGCGGATCGCTGAGGAGGGCTACAACCTCAATATTTCCCGCTACATCAGCACCGCTGTGGGCGAGGAAGAGATTGCGTTGGAAGATACACAAAGTGAGCTGGTCGCGATTGAAAAACAGGTTCGTGAGGCAACGGGGAGGCACAATAGCTTTTTGAAGGAACTTGGCCTTTCGCTTCTGCCAGGGGGTGATTGAGTCGAGTCCGACGGAAGTCCGGGCGCTGGGTGTCGTGTTCCAGCGTTCTAGGAAATAGAAGTGAGCGTAACGGAGACGATCGGGCGATTGAAGCGGGTCAACAATAGGTCAACCTATTTAACTACCTCGTTCCCCGTTTGGACCCGTCCTGTTCAGCGACAACCATCTTGGCCGGTGCCGACAACCACCTTGGCCGGTGGGGCTGAACGGAAGACGGGCATGCCCGTCTGGAGGGCAGCCCCACCGGCCTGATTGATTTCGGGGAAGGTGCTGGTCGCTGCGGGTTGGTAAGCCGGGTTCCTCTGCCGTCAAACGGAGGATCCGGGTTGGCCTACAAACCCATCAACGACCAGCAATTGAGATTATACATGTCCGACCTCCGATATCACAGTCAGCGCACGTCGGCCGCCCGCGCCGGGTTCAGCGAGCGCACGGCCCGACGGTTCGATGCCAACCCGACGCTGCCCTCGAACCGCAAGATCGTTCACGGGCGCACGGTGGCCGATCCCCTCGAAGGCTTTTGGGAGGGCGACATCCTTCCCTTGCTGGAGAGGGACAGCGCCTTGCAGGCCGTCACCCTGCTGCGCCACCTTCAGGGCCTGCATCCGCTGGCCTTCCCCGATGACCGGATCCGGCGCACCCTGGAACGGCGGGTGCGGCAGTGGCGGGCGTTGAACGGGCCCGAGCGCGACATCATCTTCCGCCAGACGCCGGAGCCGGGCCGCATGGCCCAGTCCGACTTCACTCATGCCGAGGAGCTGGAGGTGACGATCGCGGGCCAGCTATTCCCGCATCTGCTCTACCACTTCGTCATGGTCTACAGCCGGTGGGAGCATGTCGGGGTGGTCCTGGGCGGGGAGAGCTTCACGGCCTTGGCCGAGAACCTGCAGCAGGCGCTCTGGTCGCTCGGCGGGGCACCACAGGAGCATCGCACCGACAGCCTCTCGGCCGCTTTCCGCAACCTGACGGCTGACCAGCGCCAGGATATCACCACGCGCTACAATGCCTTCGTCGGCCATTACGGCATGGAGGCCAGTCGCAACAACCGCGGCGAGGCTCATGAGAACGGCGCGGTGGAATCCCAGAACCGGCACCTCAAGAAAGCCATCGAACAGGCGCTGATCCTGCGCGGCAGCCGCGACTTCGCCAGCATCGAGGACTACCGGCGCTTCATCGACATTCTGGTGGCACGGCGCAACCGGCAGCGGGCGGCGGCCACGCAGGTGGAACGGGCGCATCTGAAGCCCCTGCCGCGCAGGCGCACCACCGACTTTACAGAGACCGTGGTTCCGGTCACCCGCACCAGCGGCTTTCTGGTCAAGAGCATCTTCTACAGCGCCCCGTCGCAGCTGATCGGGCAGCGCTTGCGGGTCCACCTTTACGACGATCGCCTTGAGGCCTTTCTCGGCAGCACCCTGGTCGTCAGCCATACAAGGGCGCGTGGTCGCGGCGACGGCCATCGCGTGCATGTCATCAACTACCATCACGTCATCCACGCGCTGCGGCGCAAACCGCAAGCCCTGTGGAGTTCGATCTACCGCGACAGCCTGTTCCCGCGAACCGAATACGCTGCAGCCTGGCAGGTGCTGCAGCGTGATCTGCCCCGCCGCGACGCCTGCCGCCGCATGGTCGACCTGCTGTTCATCGCCCACGACCGGGCCTGCGAGGCGGAACTGGCGCATCTCCTGACGGACGATCTCGACGCCGGCCGGGTGCCGGACCCTGACCTGCTGATGCTCCGCCTGAGCCCGAAGCAAACGGCGCTGCCGACAGATGTCACCGTCGCCCATCCCTCGCTCGACAGCTTCGATGCCCTTCTGGGAGCCTGCGCATGACCTCCCGCGAGATCGACATCCACACGCTGCCCAGCATGCTGACCGCGCTGCGCCTGCCCAGCTTCCACAAGCTTTGGGCCGACATCGCCACCCGCGCCGATGCCGAAGGCTGGCCCGCTGCCCGCTTTCTGGCTGTCCTCGCGGAATACGAACTGGCCGAGCGCGACATGCGCCGCATTCAGCGCCACATGAACGAGGCACAGCTACCGGCTGGCAAGACGCTGGCGACCTTCGACTTCAAGGCGCTGCCAACCCTGCCGCGTGCCCGGGTGGAAGCTCTGGCGGCCGGCGACTGGCTGGAGGGTGGCGGCAATCTGATCGCCATCGGCAATTCCGGCACGGGCAAAACGCACATTCTCTGCGCGATAGGCCATGCCCTGATCGAGCGGGGACACCGCGTGTTCTATACCCGCACCAGCGTGCGTGTTTCGCTTGATGGTGGGCATCGATTTCACGGGATCATGGGCAGTCATTTCGCGTGAAGCTGGGCACTGATTTCGCGGGATCGCGGGCAGGTCTGGTCGGCAAATTGAGGATAGTTGCGCCTTCAGGAATGAAGGGGTGGCTTGATGCCGACAGGACGATTGAACATGCGCCGGATACGAGATGTTTTGCGATTGAAGCTTGGGCAAGGCCTGAGCGAGCGGTCCATTGCCGCTTCCCTCGGTCTGAGCAAGGGGAGCGTCGGAAGCTACACCCAACGGGCGCGTCATGCCGGGCTCACGTGGCCCTTGCCGGAGGGGATCGATGACGACAGCCTTGAACTTCTTTTGTTTCCAGCCCCGCCCACGGTGCCGGACGCGGAGCGGCTTGTGCCCGACTGGGCGGAGATTGACCGCGAGTTGCGCCGCCCTGGGGTGACGCGGATGCTGCTCTGGGAAGAATACCGTGCCGCGCACCCCGGGGGTTTTGCCTATACTTGGTTTTGCACGCATTACGAGGCTTGGAAGGGTCGGGTGCGCCCGACGATGCGCCAGACACATGTGGGCGGCGAGAAGGTGTTCGTCGACTTTGCCGGCGACACCATCGACGTGATCGACCCCACGACCGGCGAAGCGCGGGCCATGAAGCTGTTCGTGGCGGCAATGGGGGCATCGAATCACACCTATGCCGAGGCGGTGGCATCGGAGGGGTTGGAAGATTGGATCCTCGCGCATATCCGGATGTTCGCCTTTCTGGGCGGCGTGCCAAAGGCGGTGGTTCCGGACAATCTGAAGTCCGCCGTGATCAAGGCAGACCGGTTTGATCCGGGGCTGAACCGGACCTATGCCGAGATGGCGGCGCATTATGGCACCGCCGTTCTGCCCGCCCGGCCGCGCAAACCCCGGGACAAGGCGAAGGTGGAAGTGGCTGTCCAAGTGGCACAACGCTGGATTCTGGCGCGGCTGCGGAACCACCGGTTCTTCTCATTGGCCGAGTTGAACGTGGCGATCCGGCGGCTGCTGGACGAGTTGAACATGCGCGTGATGCGCGGCTATGGCGCCAGCCGCGCCGATCTGTTTGCCACTTTGGATCGGCCCAATCTTCAGCCCCTACCGCCCGAACCTTATGTCTTCGCCCGCTGGAAGCGCGCCCGCGTGGCACCCGACTATCACGTTGAGGTCGACAGCTCATGGTATTCCGTGCCCTTCGCGCTGATCAAACAAGAGGTCGATGTTCGCACAAGCGGCCAGACGGTCGAGATATTCCATCGTGGTCAGAGGGTTGCGAGCCACGTGCGCACCCCGGGGCGGCGCAGCCATGTCACCGTGGCCGACCATATGCCATCGGCCCATCGTCGCTTTGCCGAATGGACCCCGGCCAGAATGCTGGCGCAGGCAACCAAGACCGGCCCCGCCGTCGCCGCCTTTTGCGAGATGGTGATGGCTGACCGCCCCCATCCTGAACAGGGGTTCCGCACCTGCCTGGGTGTGCTGGCCTTGGTCAAAACCTATGGGCCGGAGCGCGTTGATGCGGCCTGCCAGCGGGGTGTGACCATCCGGGCCCGCACCGTCACCTCCATTCGTTCGATCCTCAAGACCGGCCTCGATCGCGCCTTCCTGGAAGGCTCCGAAGAGGTCGCCCCCCTCCAGCACGCCAACATTCGTGGCGGCAGCTATTACCATTGAGAAAGGACTAAAATGCTGACCCATCCCACCCACGACCGACTGTTGGCGCTCGGCCTGACCGGCATTGCATCGGCGCTCGAAGAACAACGCAGGTCAACCGCCTTCGACGCCCTCTCGTTCGAAGAGCGTCTCGGCCTGCTGGTCGACCGCGAGGCTGCAGAGCGCGACACCAAGAAACTGGCCTCCCGGCTCAAGTTTGCGGCTCTGCGCCAAGATGCCAGCGTCGAGGATCTGGACCTGCGCAGCCCACGTGGTCTTGACCGCAGTGTCATGGCGCATCTTGCCGATGGCGGCTGGATCGCCCGGCACGAGAACCTGCTGATAACCGGGCCGACCGGTTTGGGCAAAAGCTGGATCGCCTGCGCCCTTGGCCACAAGGCGTGCCGGGATGGGCGGCCCGTCCTCTATCAACGTGCGCCGCGCATGTTCGAGGCCCTTGCTCTGGCCCGTGGCGATGGCCGCCATGAACGCATCCTCAAAACCATCGCCCGCATGGATGTGCTGATCATTGACGATTGGGGCCTCGCCGTCCTCACCGCCCCGGAGCGCCGTGACCTGCTGGAAATCCTCGAAGACCGCCACGGCCGCGCTTCCACCATCGTCACAAGCCAACTCCCCGTTGACCAGTGGCACGAAGCCATCGGCGACCCAACGCTCGCAGATGCCATCCTCGACCGCCTCGTTCACAACGCACACCGCCTCACCCTCTCAGGTGAAAGCCTGCGCAGGCGCTCCGCCGTCACAAAAAAGCTTGACCAAATCGTTCAAGCCTGACTCCATGAAAGCGTCGGCCAGCCTGCCCACGATCCCGTGAAATGACTGCCCAGAATGGCGCGAAACGCGTGCCCACGATCGCGCGAAATCAGCGCCCATTCTCCGCGAAATCCGCACACCAGCGATCTGGTGCAGCGACTTCAGGCCGCCCGCCGCGATCTGGTGCTCGAAGCCGCGCTCGCCAAGCTCGACAAGTTCGACCTGATCATCCTCGACGACATCACCTACGCCCACAAGGATCAGGCCGAGACAGGCGTGCTCTTCGAACTGATCGCCCGGCGCTACGAATACCGCAGCATCGCCATCGCCGCCAACCAGCCCTTCAGCGGCTGGGACCAGATCTTCCCGGACAAGGCGATGACCGTCGCCGCCATCGACCGGCTGGTTCATCACGCAGCGATCCTGGAGATGAATGCCGAAAGCTTCCGCCAGCGCGCGGCCGCCTCCAACAAAGAGGCGCTGAGCAGACCGCCAACGACAACCATCGCCGACAACAAGGACAAAGGAGAAGGCTGAGCGAAAAACAATTCCAGATACGCCAACCCAGCGGCCTAAAACCGGCCAACGTGGTTGACGGTCACGGACATGCTGGTTGACGCGCTACACCGTCCGCTGCGGTTGGTTGCGGCGCGATGCGGTTAGAAAACGTCGACGGTTCAAAAGGTTATCGTGTAACCTGTTGAAATAAAACGATAGCCGCTCTTCCGGGAGATGAGGCTCATAACCTGAAGGTCGTAGGTTCAAATCCTACTCCCGCAACCAAATTCTCAAGAGATAACAATGCTTTACGCCCCGCAAATCGCGGGGCGTTTTGCTGCCCGAATTCTAGGTCAACAATAGGTCAACAAAAGAGGTCAAACCGCGGAAGCAACGCAGGAGCGCCCGGTTCGCCTAACCGATCAACTCTCTGACCTGATCGACGATGTTATCCGTAGAATAGGGCTTTGCCGCCACGCGGAATGTGTTGGGGGGAAACCCTTGCAGATCAGGCAGCTTGTCTCCTTAGGCTCAAGTTGCAAGTGCAACACCGCCGCCCTTTTGGGCATAGGATGTTGCGATGGACAGACGAAGCAAGCACCTCAGCAGCGAGGAACGTGGCGTGATACTCGCCGAACATAACCGGGGCAGCAGCCAGCAGGCGATCGGGATGCTTCTTGACCGGTCGGCGAGCACGATTTGCCGGGAACTGGTGCGGGGTCGTCAGGACGATGGCACCTATTGCCCTCAATTGGCGCGGCTGGTTTACGACGTTCGCCGGACGCGATGTCGGCGCGCTCGCAAGCTGATCGAAGGCGACGCGACCCATCGCTTCGTGCACAGCCATCTTGTTCATCGGCGCTGGTCTCCCGAGCAGATTGCGCACAGACTGCGGCTCATGCATCCCGATGACCCTGCTGCCCGCGTCAGCCACGAGACCATCTACGCCGCGATCTATGCCCAGCCGCGTGGCGGCCTGAAGGCGGCAATGATCGAGGCGCTGCGCCAGGCAAAACCTGTGCGCGGGCGGCGGCGCACGACGCTGGCGGGAAGCGCCATGGTCCCGGAAACATTGCGGATTATCAACCGACCTGAGGAAATCGAGGCGCGGCTGGTACCCGGCCACTGGGAAGGTGACTTGATCAAGGGCGCCTTCAATCGTTCCTCGGTGGGCACTTTGGTTGAGCGCAAGACCCGCTTCGTCGTTCTATGCAAAATGAATGGAAATGGGGCCGAGGCGGTTCTCGACAGCTTCACCCGGCAGATGAAGCGGCTGCCAGCAGCGCTTCGCAAAAGCATGACTTATGATCGTGGGTCGGAAATGGCCTGCCACCCGGAACTTGCCCGCCGACTGAAGATCGATATCTGGTTCTGCGATCCGCATGCCCCCTGGCAGCGCGGCAGCAACGAGAACACCAACGGCCTCTTGCGCCAGTTCATGCCCAAAGGCACCGATCTCAGCGATGCCAGCCAAACCTGGCTCAACGACGTCGCAGCCCTGATGAACAACCGCCCCAGAAAAACCCTCGGTTGGAAAACACCCGCCGAAGCCATGGCCGAAGAAATGGCCGCCTTCAATGAAGCCGTTGCACTTGCAATTTGAATCCGCCCTCTCCCCGAGCAGATGATGAAGGGCACACCGGGCTGGTTGGTGTGCAACCATTCACAGAGCCCGATCCCATCCATCGAACCTGGCATCTGCACGTCCGTTATCACGATATTGATGTCCTGCCGATTTTCAAACTCACGAACAGCAGCATCGGCACAGTTTGCTTCGACAACGGTGAATCCCGCGTCCTCCATCGCATCTGCCAATGACATACGGATCAGGGCCTCGTCTTCAACGACGAGGACGACCCGAGGTGACGTTTCAATGATGAGCGATGCCGGACTGGTCAAACAAACCTCAACATTACCGACGTTCCATTGCCCGGGGTCGACACAGTCTCGACCTCGACACGCGCTTCCTCCGCCAACGAGCGAAGCAGTCGGAACCCAAGACCTTTCACTGGGGAGCCGGTCTCAAACCCCAAACCGTCATCCTCGATTTCGATTTCAGGGTGATTGCCACCCACTCGCACCCGTATCGTCAATTTACCTTGATTGGACTCTGGCCATGCGTGCTTCATCGCATTCAGGATAAGCTCGTAGCACAGCAGGGCAAGAGGCATGGCGCGATCGACCTCTATCGTCAGCGGTCCGTCGAATTCGTTTACCACCGTGGCGCAACCATAAACGTCGGCCAGCGTCTGGGCGACGTCGGAAAGGGCAATGCAGAAATCGACGCGATCGAACGCTCCCGCCTCGTAGATGCGCGACTGGACCGCACCGAGGGCTTGCAGACGACCTGTGATCTCTTTGAAATGCTCGCGCGTGGTGTCATCGACCTGACGGCTGCGATAATGCAGAAGGCCGATCATCGTTTGAAGGTTGTTCTTCACCCGGTGATGCAATTCACGCACGATCGTATCTCGATGGGCAACCATTGCCACGAGTTCCGCCTCTCGATTCGACAATGCAACGCGCGATCGCGCAATCTCCACGGCCATTTTCAATGAGGCCCGCAAGCGCGGCAATTGACGGGGCGACTTTACGACATAGTCATCCAATCCAGCCTTCATGAGATCTACCGCGACCATCTCGTTCCCGGTGCCTGTGAACATCACCACGGGGCAGGCAGGATAGCGATCCTTGACTGCGGACAGCACCACGCCTCCGTTTGTCCAAGAGATATCCAGATCGGTCACGACTAGGTCAGGAGCGGCGGCATTGATTGCCGCATCCAGTTCGGCGAGGTCAAGCGGCTCAATCAACTCGGCGTCGGGAAACAGCGCGTCCACTTCGCGGTGCACCAGCAGTCGGTCGTCCGGATTGTCATCAACAATCAAAATTCTCATCGGATCGGTACGACTCTGCTCATTGGTACGGTCCTTGGTTGAGGGTGATCCAATACATGTTCAACGAGCGGACCATTTCGAGTAAGGCGTCCTGACGGACAGGTTTGACAAGATAGGAATTGGCTCCCAATTCATAGGCACGTTTGATATCCCCGGATTGGTTTGATGACGTCAGCATCACAACCGGGATGTGCTTTGTCCTGTCTTGATGTCGCACGAAGCTAAGGACGTCGAAACCCGATCTCTTCGGCAATTTGATATCGAGAAGAATTAGTCTCGGAAGCGGATGTTGCAACTTATAGGCAGGATCGTGATTGCTGCCAAGGTATTCGACCGCTGCATCCCCATCCTGCACCACGAACAAAGGCCGGTCGATCCCTGCCTTTTCAAAAGCGTATTCGATAAGTTCGATGTCGTCGGGGTTATCCTCGACCAGAAGGATTGTGGATGTACCGGTCATGCGCTGCGTTTTTCCTGCCGTTCGGACCACTCGGCTGTACCCTCGGCGGTTGCGAGTTCTACCCAGAAGCGGCTGCCTACTCCAAGTGTCGACTCGACCCCACTGCTTCCGCCCATGCACTCGGCTCCTTTCTTGACGATCGCCAGACCAATCCCGGTGCCCGGGTAGGTTTCTTCACCGTGAAGCCGCTCGAACACGTTGAAAATACCGGCTTGGTGTTCAGGCGCAATGCCGATGCCGTTGTCCTCCACCCACAGCCGCACGCGGTCGCCTTCCCGGCTGGCGCAAACGCGAACCTGCCCATGTTCGTCGGGTTTCCTGAACTTTGCGGCATTACTGACAAGATTGGACAGGACCTGGCCTAGCACGACGGGTTCGGCCAGCACGGGCGGCAAGGTGTCGGAAATTTCGATGGTGACCTTACCTCCCTGCTCTGCGCGTGCCTCGTCAGCAGCCGTCAACGCCAACGGTTTGGGGTCTACGACGCGAAGCTTGGCGTCGTATCGCTGCAGTCGGCTATAGGCGAGAAGATCGTTAATCAACTTCTCCATCCGCTCTGCGGCCAGCACGATACGGTTTGCAAACCGCTCACCTTTCGTGCCCAGCTGGTCACCAAAGTCATCCAACAGGATACGCGCGAAGCCCTCCATTGCGCGGAGCGGGGCGCGCAGATCGTGGCTGATGGTATAGGCAAAGGCATCAAGCTGAGCGTTCGATTTGCCTAGCGCGCCGGTTCGATCTGCAACCTGGACTTCCAGTGCTTCACGCAGACGCCGCTCCTCCTTGCGGACCTCATCGATAACTCGAAGGCGATCCACCGTTGCTGCAAGGATGTTGGCATAGCTGCGAAGAAACGCCGTGTCGTTGGCCGAAAACTCACGCGCTTCCCGACTGTCGATCTGAAGTATGCCAAACGGAGGTTTGCCTTTTCTCCCGATGATGATGACATTGGCAACTGCCCTAACGCCGTTCTCCGTTAGAAAGGGCGGATACCTGAAACGGGTTTCGGTTGTGATATCGGGTGAGGTCATCGGCTCTCCCGTCTTGAGCGCATGGCCTTCGGAGGTATCGTCAGCCGCCATGATGGTGGCCACTCCGACAACGCCGGGCTTCCAGCCTACCCCGGCACGGACGAGCAGGGTCTTTCCATCGGCTTGCAGTTCGACGACCTTGGCCAGGTCCGTGCCAAGCGCCTCGCCCGCCAAACGGCAGGCTTCGGTCAGGATTTCGTCCAGATCGTCGGACATCAATGCCATTTCACCGAACTGCGCGAGGGCAGTCTGCTGACGCAACAGTTCTTGATGTCCTCCAGGTGCGCCGTCGACCATCTGGGCTCTCCCGGCTCACAATGAGCCTAATTCAAAAATGTCGCACCTCAAAAAGTCGAGCCGCGGTGCTTGATTTGGCTAACCGTTCTGAACGCGAAATCCGGCACATCCCAAGGTCAAAAAACCATGTTTACAAATAAATCACAAGCGAGTCGAATCGAATGCAGGTCGGCATTCGATCAGAAATTCCGTAGTACAACGCGCGCAAGCATCGTCATGATCACCTTCGCCGCTTATCTGCGACCGACCAGATCATTGACCCGATGGTCAGCACAGCGCCGATCACCGGTTCGACCTCGGATGCCTGGACATAGCCTTTGGCCACCAGCGCGGTGCCAGCGACAGTCAGAACTTGGCGGATCAGCGCCAGGATTGCAGGCTTCAACATGTTGTTCTCCTGTTCAGATTTCATTGGTGGTCGCAAGGAATTCGCCCGGCTTCATCGTCGGCAGACGCTGCAAGCGGGGCGCGTAGGTTGCGGGCCAGCGCGCGCCGAGAAGGCGGGACTTTGCGATCCGGGCGATGGTGACGGCGTCGGACTGGTTGCCGCCCAGCACGTAGAAATGCACGTCGTTCTGGCCGATCGCGAAACCGACATGGCCACCGGAGCCGCGTTCGAAGATCAGCACGGCGCCGGTGATCGGTTGCACCTCACGGCCGAACAGCAGCCAATGCCGGGCCCAGTAGGGGTTGGTGCCCAATGCGCCGAGCAATGGCTCATCGGGCAAGCCGATGCGGATGCAGGTTTCCACGAAATCCCCGCACCACGGGTTTTTCGACGGATCGCCCAGCGAGCGGCCGTCGCGTTTAAGCCAATCCATCAGCCAGGACCGGTCGCGGGCCTCGTGGCGTCCGAGCGCTGACTTGGCTTCGATGATCCAAGGCAGCGGGCCGGGCGGGGCAACAGATGCCGCGCGACCGTTCGCCGCTAGCAGCGCCTTCATTGCGCGGGCGGTGCGAAGACCCCAAAGGCCGTCAACGGCACCAGGGGAATGGCCGAGTTTTTCCAGCCCACTTTGGATCAGGCGGAGGGGATCGCGGGTGTCGGTGTTCATGGGGTGTCTCCTTTCGCCCGTCGCCGGGCATGAAAAAACCCGCCTTGCGGGCGGGTGCGGGTGGATCGGAATGGTTGTCGGGGTGGGGTCAGTTGGTGCGGCCGCGCTGGAAGGCTTCAAACATCAGATCGCGCATGGCCCGGATATCGGTTTCGATGCGTTCCAGCCGGTCGGCATCGTGACCGCGATCCTCCGCCCGCTGACGATCGGCGCGATCACGTTCGGCCGCCAGTTCGCGATCAAGCCGGGCCAGCATGGCATCGTTGGTGAACGCGATGCGCGTGACCGCGGCCAGCAAGGCGATCGTGCCGCCGACCAGTGCGGTGATGGCGGCGGTGATGCCATGATCGCGGAAGGCGGTGCCAACCTCCTGCAGAAGCGTTGTTTTCTCGTCCATGGGGTGTCCTTCAGTAATCGGTTTCAAGGTAGAGGCCGGAACTGTCGAAGGCGACGGCCGCGGCGGTGGCGCCGGTGTTCATGTAGAAGCGGGGCGAGAGGAACTGCGTGACGGCGGGCAGATCGGTGGTGATTTCCTGCTCGAAAATTGCGCCGGTGACTTCATTCACCGCCCGGAGCCAGACCGAGGCGGCGTTCGGCGCGGTGGCGACAAAAAGAGACAGTACACCGCCGGTTGCAACGGCAAAGCTGGCTCCCATGTCGGTCAGGGTGGGTGCTCCGGTGCCGTCATTGGTCACCATCTGCCAGTTGGCATGAGTGCCGCGCTGGAAACCGATGCCGACACAGTTCAGCACCGTAGCAAGCGTCAGCGTGGTGGCGAGCGCAGCGGTCGAGCCATAAAGGCCGAAGAAACCCATGCCGGTCGCCTGCAGGGTGGTCAGCGAAATCCGGGTCACGAAGGTCCAGCCGCCCAGGCCCGCTGCGTTGCCGCGCCAGCAAGCCCAACCGGCCGAGCGCTGTTCGGCGACGGCGTCGATCGTGGCCGCCGAGGTCAGCCGCCAGCGGCGCATGGAGGCAGCAAGGTTGGTCGCGGCCAAGGTGGGCGTGGATACCGTGCCAACGGAGGTGATTGGCAGGCCTTCGGTGGTAATCGTGGTAGTAACCGAGGGTGACCAGTTGGCAATCCGGTTCACCCCAAAATGTGGCTGCAGTGGGAAGTCTCGCCCCGATGGCCGCATGACATCGACCCAAGGCGCGCCCGCCCGGTTGCGGGCGTAGACCGCGATCTTGTCTGTTGGCGGCGGTGATGGGGCTGCGTTCAATCCCGGCAGAATCGTTGGTTGCGGTAATTCCACCTGGCCGTTGCCGCGGTCGATCTTCATCGCGTCAAAGAAGGTCGACCCGTTGGGGCTGACCTTGAAGCTGAAGTCATCCGACGCGAGAAGCCCAATCAGCGCCCTGACGGAAAACCCGGTCTTGAAGGCAAAGGCGGCATCATTCCCCGCAGCAGCCTTGTTGACCGTCGCCTCGATCCCGCCGCCAGCGTTGTTGAACAGCATTGCCGGGGTGTTGATCGAGAGACGGTTATGGCTGTCGGCGGTCGCGCCACCGAGGCCAAGCACCTGGGCGGTCAGGTTTGCCTGCGGCATGCCGACCTGCGTGACCGCATTGGCAAAGGTCACCGTCGGCGTGTTCACTACCGTAGTGCCACCCGCGCCCGCCGTCGCCGAGCCGATGTTGACCACCGTATTCGATCCGGACGCGCCGCCGCTGCCGAGGTTTACGGTCTTGGTGAGACCAGTGGTCGTGGCCCCGGTGCCCAACCCATAAGTTGCGGTTGCCGTTGAAGTGCCGATGGTGGCGGCAGCAGCCGAAACCGTGACTGTGCCGCTGGCGGTCAGCGTGCCGGAGAACGTCTTGTTGCCTGTAAACGTCTGGGTGCCCGCAAGGATCGCCAACTCGCTTGTGGTGTTGGGCAGGCTGAAGGTCCGGGTTGTGCCGGTGGTGATGCCCGACAATTCGAACACCGCCCTTTTCGTCGGATCGGCGTCGTCGGTCAGCGTGAAGGCCGTATCGGCCACGCCCGCCGCCAGCAGCGCGCTGATCAGGGAGGTCCACGAACCCGCGCTGAAGATCAGCGACGACAGGGTGGTCTCGTTCCAGGCAAGCCAGCCGTCCTTTGGGGCATAGAACACCCAGGCCCCGTCCTGCCAGGCGGCTATCTGGGTGGCGCGCCCTGCCCAGAGCCCGCTGGGTGCGGGGCCGATGATCCAGCGCTGGCCATCGGCGGGCGCGCTCGGCGGTGCAGACAAAGCCGCGCTCTTGACCGCAATCTGCACCAGCACATCTAGGAACCGCAGGCTCTCGTTCACCGTGACATGCTTTTGCGATTGGCTGGCCGCGAGATAGGGCAGCGCAAGGTTCGTGGATTGGCTCATGCCAATTCCTCCAAGGATCAAGTGTAAAGGGTCAGACGAGGGCTTCAGCGGCAGCGCCGCGGCCCAACGCGCCGATCTGATAAACGCGAAAGCGCAGGGTCGTGACGGGCCCACCAAAATCTGCTGCCAACATCGCGGCGGTGTAGAGAAACCATGCAGTCGCAAGACCAGACACCGTCCGGACCACTGCCGCGCCATTCAGGATTTCCAGATCATAGGCCTCGGTGGTCTCACCCAGCGGCACATCGACCAGAACCCAACTATCGCCACTGCTGGCCCGCGTTCGTCGCAGCCAGGTCAGCAAGATGTCGCCGCCGGGCCGCGGAATCCTGCGCAACTGCGCCGGGCTGAATGGTTGTAGGCCTCGGCCCGACGGCGTGAAGGCCAGTTGTAGGTTCAGTGGATCGGCGGCCGCCACCGACGCTGGACCAATCCGCCAGTTTGCGGGCAGGCCGATATCGCTTTCCGTGATGGCGATCGGCGTGACGGCAGTGTTCAGCACCACCACCCGCGCCCCGGCCGGGGATGGATTGCCGATCGCATCCTCGGTTCCAAACTGGCCGCGCAGCAGATGGGTCAGCTTCCAGCGCCCGGGGCTTTGCAGAGCGGCCGTGCCGAACTGGACGATCTCCCAGGCGTTGGGTCCGGTTTCGATCGCGAGGGGATTGCCCCCAGCCAGCAAGGCCTCGTTGTCCAGGCTGGTGAAACTGCCCGAGGCGATATCGACCCAAAGCTCATTCCCATTGTCAAACCGCCAAACCGGTCCGGCATAGAAGTCGAAAGCCAGCGTGCCGAGGCGGGCTGGCTGCCCTACTGTGCCCAGCGCTGTGAAGCCATCAGTCGACGGGCTGCGCCATATAAGTGCCGATCCATACCAAGGGGCGGCAAAGACCGCGGCATAGGGGCGATGCGCCGGGATATCATCGGCCAACTGGGGCAGATTCATCAGGATTGCCGCCGGGGGGCCGAACACCGTCGGCGCGATAAAGGCCGGGGTCCGCTCCGGCCCCGGTGGCAAATCATAGAGCGTCTGATCGGTGCGCTTGGCCTCAATCCGCCGCGCGGCGCCATCGGTGATCCGCGCCAACACATAGTCGGGGGTGCGGCTGTCACTTTCGAGGCGGATCACGTCGGTCGGGTCCAGCGCCAGGAGCGAGGGCGGCAGCGCGAAAGCCGCATCCTCCCGGCCAACCCATTCCTCATAAAGGGCCCGGCGGGCGGCGCGATCAGCAAGGGCGGCGGGATAGACGATCGGAAACTGTTCGGTGCGGACCCGGGCGGTGTCGACCGTGATGCGCCGGGCCTCGACGGACAGCGCCCCATAATCCTCGTCGGGCATCAACAGGCGCCATTTCAAGGCGCGCGGCAGTTCGGTTTCCTGCGCCCGGGTGAAGCTGATGTCTTCGGCATTCCGGTCGGTGATCACCAGCGTGTCGGCAGCGATCTGCGCCACGGCAGGGCGACCGCGCGGCACGAAGCGCAATAGCCCGCCGGTCTCCACCACGTCGAAGCCGTAGAATTGCGCCAGCGGAGCAATTGAAGCCCGGGCGCTCTCGATCGCGGTGATGGCGTATCCGGGCACTGTGGCGGCCAACTGGCTGACATCGATCAGGTCCAGCGGCACGCCGCCGGTGCTGCAGAGTTCGCGCACCAATTCCGCGAGGCCACAACCGCCGATCCGGCCAGTCAGCCAATGGCCGAGGCGATAGTTGTCGATGTCGGACCAGACGTCGGACCGCACCGGGAAGGCCGGGTAGGGCCGGGCATCCCATGTCCAGATCGCAATCTCGGCGGTGTCAATCATACGGCCCGCGTAAAGCCCAGAGGCCGGGTTCTTAGCCGGGTCATTCCAATAGGGATAGAGCGCCTCGATGTAACGCCTCTGGACCAGATCGTCCTGATATCCGCGCGAGTAATAGGGCAGGAAGGACTCGGACGATTTGGGGTCATAAAAGACGTTGGGCTGGTTGGTGCCGCGATTGACCGCGGGCGCCCCGGCTTCGGTGAAGCGCACCCGTTTCGATTGCGGCACCCACGCCGTGGGCGATCCACTCTCCACACCGCCGGGCCGGTTAAAGTGCTGGTTCAGCCACCAGTTGCGGATGTCCTTGGTCCGGAACACCCACGGCTTGCCATAGGCGCTGTCGGTGACAGGCGTCCGGGTCTGCGCGGCCCTGTCGGCATCCGAGGCATAGAACCAGTCAAAGCCTTCGCCGCCTTCAATGTTCGACTGCAGATAGGGCAGGTCATAGATCGCAGGCGCGCCCGCCAGGGCATCCAAATGCTGTTCGCCATCGCGCCAATCTGACAGCGGCATATAGTTGTCGATGCCCACAAAGTCGGTGTTGGCATCGGCCCAGAGCGGATCGAGGTGAAAGAACAGATCGCCGCTGCCGTCCTGCGGCTGGTGGCCGAAATATTCCGACCAATCGGCGGCATAACTGATCTTGGTGCCTGCGCCGAGGATCGACCGGCAGGCGGCGGCGAGGCTCTGCAACGCGGTTACTGCCGGATAGGTGCTGGCAACCGATCGGATCTGGGTCAGCCCGCGCAACTCGCTGCCGATCAGGAAAGCATCGACGCCACCGGCAGCCACGCAGAGGTGGGCATAGTGCAGCATCATGCGGCGCAAGCCCCAGTCGCTGGGCGATCCGGTCCAGGACACCGCCGTGCCCGACACCGCAAAATTGCCGGGCACCGCCGACCCGAAGAACGCCGAGACCTGACCGGCCGCTGCCGCAGTCTTGTCGACCGTGCCCGCGAACCCCGCGGCAGGCGAGCAGGTGATCCGGCCCCGCCAGGGGTATTTCGGCTGGCCCAGCCCTGCTGCATTGTTCGAATAGGGGTTCGGCAGCGTGTTGGCCTCGGGCACATCCATCAGGATGAACGGATAGAAGGTCACCCGGAAGCCGCGGGATTTCAGTTCCTGAATGGCCTGCACGACCGAGAAGTCGGAAGGCGTACCGCCATAGGCCGGGCTGCCGCTGATCTGGGAGACCACATAGGCTGCACCGCGAGCCACACCGTTGACCAGCCACAGCTTCGGTGCCGTCACCTTGGTCGCCGTTTCCACGCCTGGCCTGATCTGGCAGTTGCCCGCCCGCAGATCGGTGCCGAACCACGCCACCACCAGCGACACTGATTTGCAGTTCGGGGCGGTAGCTTCCAACTGATCCAGCGAGGTCAGGAAATCGCATTGTCCGCCGGTGGAATTGGCGTTCTCGGGCAGCACAGCGCCGCCACCCACAGTGCGGGTAATCGGCTCCGTGGCATAGATGAACTCGCCCGAGGACGGGATCATGTTCACGGCCGTCAGCAATTGCTCGGCGCTGTCAGGCTCTTCAGAGGGGCGATAGACCTCGAAGGACAGCTGTGGGAGCCGGTTGCCGAAGATGGCGAGTGGCAGGTTTTCGAACACGACATAGGCTGTGCCGCGATAGGCGGGGGCAAGGCCAGCGCCCATCGTGGCCTCGATGAACGGATCGGGCATCTGGGTTTCCGTGCCGCGGTGCAGCCGCCAGATCGCACCCGGCACATCAAACGCGCTGCCATCCGCCCAGATGCGGCCAATCCCACCAATCGGGCCGGTCGCGATGGCCACCGCGATGCTTGCGAAATAGCTGTATTCCTCGACCACAACGCCGCCACCGCCGCCCTTGCCGCCGCCGCCCTGGCGGGTTTCGGAATAGACCTCACGGAAATCCGTGGCCCAGATGATGTTGCCGCCGACGCGCATCCGGCCGTAAATGCGCGGGATCACGGCCCCTTCTGTGGCGCTGGTGACGCGCAATTCGTCCAGCCGCGCGCCCTCCTGCCGCTGGTCGGGTGCAAAGGATGCGATGATGCGAGAGTCGATGGCGGTGCCGATCAGTGATCCGATGCCGCCGCCGATCACCGCCCCGGACAGGCCAAGGATGGAGCCGCCGAAGCCCGCGCCCAGCGCCGAGCCGATGCCGCCGAGAAGGATTGCTGCCATGGTGAGTTACTCCGGATAGAGAAAAGCAAAGGCCGCTTTGCGCGCCCAGATCGGGCTCCACGGCTCTTCGATGACGCCCGCGCCCTCATAGGCGTGGATTTGGCCGATCTCGATGCGGATGCCGCAGTGTTTGGCGGGGCCCCCGCGCGCCATGCGGAACAGGATCAGCGCGCCGGGTCCGGCGGTGGCGATAGGAATTTCCTTAAGGAAGCGTCGCGCCGCTTCGGCCAGCACTTCCGCCCCGCCTGCCTCGCCCCAGTCGCGGGTGTAGGGCGGCGGGGTAACCGGTTCAGGCCCATGCAAGTCGCGCCAGATCCCACGCGCGAGGCCAAGACAATCACAACCGGCCCCCAGCACGCTGGCCTGATGGACATAGGGCGTGCCGAGCCATCGCCGGGCGGTGGCAATCACCCGGTCAGCAGATGCACCGGTCATAGCGGCTGCCCCGAACTGCCATCGCCCTGCGTTGGATAGCGCACAATGGTGTCGTCGCCGGGTATCGCCGGAAATCCGCTGAAGTTGACCCCATTGCCGAATTTTGTGCGGCAGGTTGCAAACTGCTTGTCGCAGCCCGCCTGGATGAAAAACCCATCACCCGGGGCGATCGCCCGCACCGGGGCCTCGATCAGAGTGATCTGCGCCAGACCCACCGCAACAGAATGGATCGACACCTCGGCGCGCCGCCCGGCATTTGCACCGCTGGTCCATTCCACCCGGCCCAGCGCAAACCAGTTTACCGCAAAGCCGCCAAGACCTGCGGTAGTGAAACTGCGATCGCCGGACACCGCCGCCACCGATCCGCTGCCGGAATAACTGGGCGCTGCCAGATTGACCCCGCATCGCGTATCGCCAAGTTCCGCGTCGCAATAATACTGGTACGTCCGCCCCACCGGCTGATTGAGGAAATGCGTCAGCGACCGCACCTCTGCCACGAACACCTGCTTGCCCCGCCTGATCTGGCCGAGATTGCCGCGCCGCATCAGCACCCGCTGCGCGACATTCTCCCAGTTTACCCGCCAGACCTCGATCGCCGCGTTGTCCCAGCGGCCATCGAGAATATCGGTCTCGGTGATCCGGTCGGAACGCAGCGCGCCTTCGGCATCCTGCCCGTCGACCGAAAAGTCGGCGCTGGCGCGGATTTCGGAGGCGGCGAAACCGGTGTCGGGCTCGTAAGATGTGCCTGCGATGATCAAGGCGCGATCATGATCGGTGAAACCAAAAATCACGCCATCGGCCCGCTCGATGCGCCAGCACCACGCCAGCGTTGTGGTGCCATCGTCGAGATGGGCCTGCATGCCAGTGGGGAGGGATTTCATCGGCGCACCTCAATCAGGGGAATGGATGTGATTGAGCCCAGCCGCTCGAAATCGAGGGTGACGTCCAACGTGTCGGTATCGAACCGGACGGGTACATCGAATTCGAAACCGGCGGTGATCGTGACGCCCGGCGATGGAGCCGACGCGAAGGTGACGGCACCAGTTGCCGTGTTGATCGTCCAACCGCTGATTTGTATTGCACCGTTCAAAGCTATCGCCACAGTTCCGGCCACAGGCTTGGTGATCGTCCGCGTCCACGACTGCGCGCCGCTGGTGTAGAGTTTCACTAGGGCCTGTTGACGTTTGAGGATTCCCAAATCACCCGCTGACTGATTCAAGGTTGCCAACATGGGAGGCAACCTTGATCCGCACTACTCTGACTGATGCCCAGTGGGCAACCATCGCTCCGCACTGTCTTGGCCGCGCATGCGACCCCGGCCGCACCGGACCCGACCCTCGTCTTTTCGTTGAGGCGGTGCTGTGGATTGCCCGCACGGGCAGCCCCTGGCGCGACCTGCCAGAAGACTTCGGCAAGTGGAATTCAGTATTCAAGCGGTTCCGCAGATGGGTGAAAGCAGACGCTTTCTACTGTATGTTCAGGGCGTTGGCCGAAGATAGCGACTTCGAATACACCATGATTGATGGAACCATTGTCAAAGTCCACCGTCACGGTCAGGGCGCAAAAGGGGGACTCAAAGTCAAGCCATTGGGCGTTCTCGCGGCGGTATAACTACCAAGATCATGGCGTTGACAGACGCACTCGGAAACCTGATCGACTTCCGGTTGCTGCCGGGACAGGCTCACGACCTGCGGGGCACGGCGGCGCTCATCGAAGGGCTATCCTGCGGAAAGCTCCTCGCGGACCGTGCTTTCGACGCGAACTGGCTGCGCGAGATGCTGGCGGAGGCCAAGATTGAGGCGGTTATCCCGCCCAAATCCAACCGCCGTTTCCCTGCCGAGTTCGATTGCGACACCTATAAATGGCGTCACCTGATCGAGAACTTCTTTGGAAAACTTAAGGAATATAGGGGTATAGCAACAAGATGCTGCAAGACCGACACCAGTTTCAGCGCATTTATCTCCCTCGCATCAACCGTCATCCGGCTCCGGTGAACGTCAACACGCCCTAGTTGGAAAGCGGTCGTGGCGCCATTGCCGGTGCCGATCGGCTGGTCGGTGGCCAAGGTGCCCGCCGACGGCAGGCCAGATTTGTAGTCGGCCCAGTCTTTCCAGCGAAACCCGTAGAGCCGCCCGCGTCTTGCCTCGAAAAATGCAGTGACTGCGGCAAGATCGTCGGCTTTGCGAATGCCATAGGAGGCATCATAGCGCCGTCGCGAGTCTGCCCAGGAGCCGTTGCGCTCTTCATCGCCGCTCGCCATCTCGACAATCTGGGTGCGCCGTTCCGGCCCGCCACGAGCGCCGCGGCTGATGTTGTCGGGAAAGCGCACCTCGTGAAACGCCATCACATGCCCCTCCGCCCAGCGGACACTGCGCGAGCGATGTCGGCTGCAACTTGCGTGCGCGATTGCCGAAAGCTTTCGGCGTCGCGCGACATGATCGTCACGTTGACGGTTGGGGCGCTGGATTGCCCCTGGCCGTATCCAGCTGCCTCACGCCGCGACAGAACCCGCTCGCCGCGTTGCAATATCGCAAGCACCTCGTCCGGCTTCAGCCCGGCCCAGCCGCCGGAATGCATGCGGGGCGCCCCGGCGAAGGCCATGGCAGGCACCATGCGGCGGCCACCTTCCATGCCAACCGTGCCGCCGGAATGCAGGATGTCCGCGAACAACCCGCCCGCGCCGCCTAGCGCCCCCGACAAGGCATTGGCGATCGGCCCCAGAATGAAGCGCCGGGCGGCAAGTTTCGCCAGATCGGCGATCATCGAGGTGACGAGGCTCCGAAAGTTCAGCTTGCCGGTTTTGACAAACTCGGCGACAGCATTCTCGGCGCTATGGAATGCGCCCACCAGTGTCTGTCCAATATCGCCACCGATGTCGCGCGCCTTGGCGGCATAGTCAGCGAGCGTCGCAACCGCGGCCGCCCAGCCGGTCTTGGCGGCTTCAGCCCCGTCGGCGGCGGCAGCACCAGCGCCACCGGCGGCGCGCCCGGCCGCTGTGATGGACTCGTCGAACTGGTCAGCGGCACCGGCAGCACCTTCAAGGGCCGCTTCCCCTTCGGTTCCGGCGGTGGCGACCGCGTCTTGCAACGCTTGCCAACTGGCCAGCGGGGCCAGCGCTCCGGCCGCCAGATCGTTCGCCGCGGAGCGGTAGGTGTTGGCCGAGGTCAGGGCCTCGCGGGCGATAGTGTTCAGCCCTAAGTCTGGCACCGCCAGAGGATTGTCCTCAAAGGCCCGGTCAAAGGCGTCTTTCGCCGCCGATCCGGCACGGGTTGCCGCCCCGGCGAAGCGGTTCTCTATCTCGCCGAGGTCCAGATCGCTCAGCAGCGTGATGCGGCGCTCCGAGCCCAGCGCTTCCAGCCCGGAATTGACCCCTTCGATGAAGCCGTTGATCCGGGCGACCACGCCGTTCAACATGCTCTCCACGCCTTCGATCAGGCTGTTGGCCGCTTGAAACGCGAGATCGCCAATGGCAGCGGGCAGCAGACCCCAGATCGCCTTGATCGCCTCGAAGGCGCCCTCGAAGGTATTGGCGGCGGTGTTGCCAAAGCCCACCACGCTTTCGATAGCGCTCTGCATGCCGCTGGCCGCATCGGCCTTGAGGTCGAAGAACATTGCGGTGGCGGCCGCGCCCGCTGCCGTCGCCCCCATCTTGATCCGTTCCCAGACCTCGACAACGACATCCTTCAGCAGCCCCATGGCGTTGCCAAAGCCACCCGCGCCGGAGACCAACTTGGTGAATTGGAACACCAACTCACCCGCGCCGACGATCAGCGCGCCGATGCCGGTGCGGATCAGCGCCCCGCGCAGGATGACAAGACCGGTCGCGAGGCCGCGGACGGAAAGGGCGGCCGCCGCCAGCCCCGCCACCCAGCGCCCGGCCATCAAGGCGGCAAAGGTGGCGGCGTAAGTGGTGAGCCGCCCGAGGTTGTCGAAAAGCGCGGTGATCGCGATGCCGATCGGCCCGGTGCTGCGCGCCATATCCGCCAGAGCGTTCGCCACCACCTCCAGCGCCGGGGTGACCGCCGCGGTGAGGCGATTGGTCAGGCCGAGCCATATCAGGCCCAGCTTTGCGATCGCATCGCCGGTACGTTCGATCTGCGCCGCATCCGTGTCGCTTATCGCCACCCCGAAATCCCGCATATCCTGCGCTGCCTCGCGCAGGGTCGCCGGGTCGATGCGCAGGAAGGCCAGTGCCGCCCGGTCGCCGAAGAGATCAGAGGCAACGGCCGCACGTTCGGCCTCGGGCACGAACCGGTTCAGCGCCTCCTGAATGGCGACGATGCGCTGATCGAGCGGCAGGGCTTGTAACTCTGCTGCCGTCAGATTTAGCCGCTGCAAGGCACCGACGGCCGATCCCGATCCGGTCGCGGCCTCGGAAAGCCGGGTGGTCAGCTTCTTGGTGGCCTGTTCAATCTCGCCCATCGAGACACCGGCCAGCTCGCCAGCCCATGTCAGCACCTGCAGGCTTTCGACGGTGGTTTTGAGCGAGGCGGCCATATCCGCTTGCGCGCCGATGGTCTCCAACCCGGAGCGGATCATCGCAACACCAGCGGCGGCTGCCGCTGCAGTCACTGCCGCCAGCGCGATCCCGGCCTTGCGGGCAAAGCCGACAAGCCGGGTGTTTGCCATTTCCATTTCCGAGGAAAGACGGCCGAAGCCACGGGCCCCGGCATCGCCGATGCCTTCCAACTCGGCGCGCACCTGCCGTCCGCCGACCGCAGAAAGGCGGACGCTGACTTTCTTCTCAGGCATGGTTCTCTCCGATTTGTTCGTTCAGTTTGCGCACCATCACCGCCTCGATCTCGGACAGCAGTTCGGCGGCGATCAGGGTGTCGATGCCCAGCGCGTGGGCCATGGCCATGGCCGCGCCCATGTCCCAGCCGAGGACCGCGCCTGGGATCACGCGCAGCTGGCCGCCGAGGCGGCCGACCAGATCCCAGACTTGCCAGCCGTCTTGCGTCTGTGGGCGGTTCAGTCGTGCGGGGCAGTCCGGGCAGGGGCCCGCGCAGGCGGCGCAATACCGGTCGCCCCCGCCGAAGGACCACTCGGCGAGGGCGCGGAGCCGTTTTTTTCTGCGTCCAGGATCAGCCCCTTGGCGACATAGCCGGTCTGGAAGGCCTCAAAGACCGGCCAGATTTCCAGCAGGGCGTCGATACCTTCGGGCGTGACGGGAACAATGTTGCCCTCATCGTCGCCAACACCCTCCCAGTCCAGAATGGCCCGGCGGGCGACAGCTTTCGCCATGGCCAGTGCGAGTTCCTCGGTCGTGGCGGATTCGGGTAAGCTTTCGATGGCCATGTCCGCCCGGGCAGACACCATCAAGGCGGTGGTGAGCGGGCCGACCAGCAAGCGCAGGCCAGGAGCGAGGTCCAGCCATTGCGGGGTGGCTGTCAGGTTCAGTCGGATCATGATCAGTATCCTGCAAGGGTGTTGACGAGAACGGCGGTGCACATGCGGGCGGGGCTGGTTGCCCTCGCGGCCTGCCAGTCAAAGCTGGCCTGCACACCTTGCGGCCCGGCGATTTCGATCCGGGGGATCGGCAGATAGACGGCGTGCGCGGTGAAGGTGAAACTCGCGTTGGCCCCGAGGCTGTAGTTGAACTCCAACTCGCAAGGGCTGCCGTCGATCGCCTGGGTGACCAGCGTGCTGTCGGCAAAACGCACTTCGATTCGTCCGGACAGCGCGGCCTTGGTCGGGTCAGCCCCATCGATGCGGCCATCGCCGCGAATGGTCTCGATACGGTCGAGGTTGTTGGAATAGGTGATCTCGGCTGAGACCAGATTGCCCAATACAGTGGCGTTGCGCTTTACGGTGCCGTTGAAATGGCCAAAGCGCTGTAAGCCCAGCGCCGTGGGCGTGCCTGCGGCGGTGGCGGCGGCGATGGTTTCGCCTTGCGCGACGAGGCGGGAGGTGGCTGTCAGCAGGCCCGACCGCTGCATCTGCCAGCTAAGCTGATCCAGCACGCAGCCGGAATACATCGCAAAGCGCGGCACCTCCGGCATGGCGACCTCGACGGCCATGCTGGGCAGTGTCCAGTTGCCCGATTGAAAGGTATGGGTCTTGGGCGTCGTGCCAGCGGTGGTCGGCTGGCCGAACGCGGCCTTCAGCCAAAAGCCGAAGGCCTCCACATCGATCGGCACCACAACCTCGCCATCGGCGGTGACAGCGTCTTTGATCGGGGCGAGCGGATCGCGCCCATAGCCCAGCAGTTCGGATTCCAGCAGAGGTTGTTCCGACCCCAGCGTTGTCCGGGCGAAGGGCATCAACCGGAACCCACTGACCGGCGGGGTGCCGTAAACCGTCTCATACGCAAGCGCCATCTGCGCCCGCGCGCCTTGCGCACGTGCCATGGGGGTCTCCTTATTGTTGGGGTGGGGTGTTTGCCGGGATCAGCCCAGCGGGTCGGCGGTGGTGTAATGCAGCAGAACTGTCACGACCGCCGCCTTTAGCGAAACGGCGCCGTCAACCGGCAGATCGACCGAAGCCGGGGCCTCGGCCTCGACCCAGTCGCAGAGGCCGCCGAGGGTGCGATCGGCAGCGAGCGCAGTGCCAATTGCTGCGATCAGGCTGTCAAAAGCCGCCGCTCGATCATTTGCAGCTTGGACGATTACCTCTAACTCCGCCCGATGCTGGAAGTGATAGCGCAGCGGCGATAGCGTCACCTCCGGCTCGCCCGGCTGGCCGTCGCGCAAGATAACCAGCCCGGCTGGCGGAATGCGCTCTGGCAGCACTTCATCGCGCAAGACAGTAGCGGCAAGGCTTTGCAGCCGCGCTTGCAGCATGGTGAGGATGGTTTCGCGGATGGTGGGCATTTTCTCACCTTTGCGGATTTGTGACTTCTGCGATGGTCGCGGCCGTGCTAAAGGTAATACCTGTGAATACCTGTTCGGAGTCGCCCTCATGAATGCCGTCCGCCCCCTTGCCGTAAAGCTCGATCAGGACATTCGTGACCGCCTGAAGCGGCTGGCGGATGCCAAAGATCGATCCACCCACTGGATGCTGCGAGAGGCTGTGGCGCAATTCGTGGAGCGTGAAGAGAAGCGCGAGGCGTTCCGGCAGGCCGGGTTACAGGCTTGGCAGGAGTATCAGGCGACCGGCAAGCATGTGACCCATGACAAAGCCGACGCCTGGCTCGCCAAGCTTGAAGCGGGCGAAGAGGCGGCCGTTCCTGAATGCCACGACTGATCTGGTCGCCCGCAGCCCTGCGGGATGTCGAGCGGTTGTATCGCTTCCTTGCCGACAAGAACCCCGATGCAGCCCGCCGCGCAGCCAAATCCGTTCGTGAGGGGATGCAAATTCTGCGTGATCAGCCCGGTATTGGCCGACCGATCGAGGATATGGAGCCAGAGTTCCGCGAGTGGCTGATCCCCTTTGGTGAAAGCGGATATGTGTCGCTTTATCGTTTTGACGGCGAGACGGCGGTTATCCTTGCTGTTCGCCATCAGCGGGAAGCTGGTTACTAAACCTCCCTCCAATTCGCCACGATCAGCCCCGGCAGCCGCGCCTCTGCCTCGCGTGCTGGGCCCTCCAAGCTCAGGCGTTTGGGCAGTTTTACCTGCGGCACGAGGATGAAAATCGGCACGGTCGCCAGCCCGCGCCCGGTTTTTGACTTGGACACCACTGCCCGACCTTTGGAATTCAGCCGGGTTTCAGCCACGAGCAGGCTGGGTTGCCCGCGCCGAAAGACGAACCGCAGCCGCTTGCCGGTGCGCTGTTCCCAACCGCCGGGCGTGATCCGCTTGTTGCCGACGCCCTTTTTTCCGGCCGCGGCGGTCGGGATTGCCAGCCAGAAACCGTTTTTCGCGCGGATCAGGGCCCCGCGGTCAAAGGCATCGACCACCTTGGAGGCGTTCGAATAGATCACCGCCGCCGCCCGGATCGAAGCGCCGCTGGTCGGGTAAAGCTTCTTGCGGATCGAGTTGGCGAGGCCTTGGCCCAGCGCTGCGCCGGTGATCTGGCCGCGCCAGGCTGTTTGCAAGCCGCTTGCCGCCTCGGAAACCCCGGCCGTCACTGCGCGTTCGGCGGCCTCCAACTCTTCTTTCATCATGGCCCGGATATCGCCCTGAATGTCGGCCAGCAGCTTCACAGCGCCCGGGCCTCCGCGAGCCAGACAAGCCGGTAGGTGTCGCGGGTTGGAGTGCCTTGGATCTCGTGCTGCTGGCCCGCGATTTCCACTGTGTCGCCCGCCGTCAGCGCTGCGGCATCGGCGAGGCGGATGTTCAACAGAACGGTGTCGACGACGAACCGCCCCTCGCCGAAACTGGCAAACCCGTCCGGCATTGCCCGGATCACGCGGATGGCCAGCGCAAGGCCCGTACCGCCGACACGCAGCAGCGCATCGACGGCAAGGTTTTGATCCGCGAAGAGCGAATTCGTGGCCAGATCGAAGGCGGTCAATTGGCGCTGGCCGCGGTGAGGCGCACGCGGCCTGTGGTCTCGCCTGCACCGGCACCGACCGCCAGAACGGCGACGCCCGCCAACTTGTTGGTCGCCACCACGTTTGTCACCCGGGAGGTCGCGACATCCCAATAGATCAGCTGGCCGACCGTCCAGGCCTGCGAAGCGGTCTTGGTCAGATCGTAAATGCCGTTCATCACAAGCACCAATGGCTCGCCAATCGCGGCGGCGTTCTCGGCGATACCGAAGAGCGAGCCGATCAGCACTGGTTGTCCGGAGGTGGTGACGGCGGCTGCGACAAGCGTGACGCGGTTGCCCACGCCGATGAAGTTTTTCATCAGAAGTCTCCTGAGATTTGGGGGAAGATGCGCAGCCTTCATGGCGACGCCGCTAATGATTGCTGATCAGACGCCCGCGTTGCGGTAGAGCCCGCGCCAGTCGATGGCCTTGGAGGCGAAATCGTGGCGGGCCTTGATTTCCATGCCGTCGACCTCGAAGCCCATCCGGGTTTCGGTGTAAACGCCGTTGCTGCCATCGAGATAGGCGTACTCCACTGTGTCGATCCGGTTCGGATCGGCCGCTAGAAACCAAGGATCGGCCCCGGCCGCTGGGATCAGGCGGGGCTCTTCGATAGGTTCCAAGCGACCGGCGAAGGCGTTGACGCCTGCGACAGCATTGGGCGTGGTGGCGGTGACGTTCTTGCGCGCCTCGACCGACCGGCTGCCGGGCGGGGTGATCAGATAGCGCGGCTGCACGGAGATTTGCCGCGCCTCAATCCCGCGCTGGTTGCCAAATAGGCGGTAGGCCTCGGCCAGGGTGGTTTCAGAGATGGCCCCGGCGGTGCCGAGATTGCCGTGGCCTGCGTTGAACAGCGCCACGCCGTCGCCCATCAGCGGATTGCTGGTCAGGATCGAATAGACCAGATCGGATTCGAGGTCCGCTGCCGAGGCCCCGAACGCCGAGGGGATGCGAGTGAAGGCATCGAGATCATCGTTGATCAGCGTCTGGCGCGTGATGCCGATGATCCGACCATAAGTCAGCAGGGCATAGACCTCGCGGCCTTCGCCCATTGTGCCGTATGTGAACTCACCGCTTTCGGGCACGCGGAGCAAGTCTGGGGCCCCAGCAAGCTGGGTGCGCTGCACCGGGCGGAAGTCGGTGATCGTCGCCTGCCGCGCCCAGGCGGTGAAGGAGCGAGGGGTGCTGTCATATGCCGAGCGCAGGGTCTTGTTGGCGACATTGGCGAGGATGAACGGGAAATCGGCGCTGGAATGATAGCCGGGCCCAGCACGTTTCTGCAGGGCCTCGGTCGCCAGTTCCATCCGCGACAGACCCCGCGTGCTGATGCCCCGGCGTTCGAGGGCGTGGCGGGCCATGTCCAGCAAGTTCAGTCCGCGGAATTCACGCGCCGCGTCTGTCAGCTTGTGCAGGCCGGGGGATTGGCGGTGCATCAGCGCGTCCGTCACAGCATCGCGGTAGGCGATTTCACTGGCGGCAGCGTCGCGAGCAGCGGCGGGCACGGTCGCGCCGGTTCGGGTGCCGACAGTATCGGCCTCGGCCAGCTTATCCAGCACGGCGCCGCGAGCCGCGTCCAGCGAGACGCCGCGCCCGATCAGATCGGCGGCAAAGACGTTGTCGAGGCCGTGGCGCTGGCAAAGCGTCAGGATATCTGCGGCGGCCCGCTGGGCCTCTGCACGGATCGCGTCGGCGTTTGGCGCGGCTGGGGCGATCACTGGCGCCGAGGGCTGGACAGGATCGATGGCGCGCGTGACGGGTGCGGGCGCTGCCGCAGGTTGGATATCGTCGGGCATAGGAGCCTCCAAGGTTGCGTTTGTGGTGCGGGTGAGGGTGCAGGTGTTCATCGTGGCGGTGCGGGTGGCGTCAGATCGGACCCGCGCGCCGGGATCGGCGCCGATTGCGACGGCCGAAATCTCCAAGGGTTCCCAATCGACAGCGCGCCAGAGTTCAGGCGCGCCATCGCGTTTGGTGATGTCGTAGCGATGGACGCGGTAGCCGACCGAAACGTTGCGGATGATGCCGCCCGCGATATCGCGAAAGATCGGCTCGACATCGGCCCGCTCGCTGAAGCGGATCGTGGCGGTGCCCTGGCCATTGGCGATCCTGGCCGATCCGTCGACGACAACCCCCAGCACCGAGTCCAACGACCAGGCATCATGCGAGTTCAGAAACGGGGCGCCGCCATTCAACCGGTCTAGCCGGACGGCTGATCCGTCCAGCGACAGTTCCTCGTCGACCGCCTCGTCCCAGAACCGGGCGCGCCGGACCGTTGCGCCGGTGGTCCAGATGATCTCGACCGTGCGGGCGGCTTCGTCGACGGAACCCGCGCGCACCGAGGCCATCCGCCCTTGCAGGGGCAGATCGATGATGTCTTTCGGCATGATTTGCTCCGTTTGGGCTTAACTGGGATCTGGCAGCGGTTTGGACGTCTCGCCGTCCAGCGATCCGGGGTCTTGGCTTTGAACCTGCCCGCCGCGGCTGACCTTGCGGGGATCGCTGTCAAAAATCAGGTTCATTGTGTCGGCCAGCAGGGCAAACTCCTGCCATTCTTCCAGCACCTTGCGTGGATCGTAGCCACGTTTGGCGATCTGCTGCGCGATGGTCGAGAACCCGGCGCGGGTTTCCAACAGATCGGTGGTGGCATCCTGCAGTGGGTTGACAGAGTCAAACTTCGGCGGCGCCCATTCAACCGGCACATCAGCCGTGGGGATCAGCCCGGCGGCAAAGGCCGCCTCGCAGAACCAGTTCCAGATCGGCTGGCAGAACATCGGGATGATCATCTGCCATTGCATCGCCTCGACCATCCGGCGAAATTCGTTCAGGCCGACCCGGCTGGACGAAAAGTTCACTTGGCTCAGATCGCCGGTCATCAGCTCATAGGGCACCCGCCAGCCAGCAGCGATGATGTGCAATTGCACCCGGTGCCACTCATAGACGCCCGCGGTTGCGGCGGGTTGGTTGAACTTGATGTCCTTGCCGCCCCGCGCATAGGCGATCAGGCCGGGCTCAAACTGCTCAATCCGGTTGCCATCGGCATCCTGAACCACCGGGGCAATCGACTGCTGGGTCTCATCATCGCCGAACACAATGCCGACAAGGCAGGCCTCGGTCTTCTTGCGCACGAGTTCCGCGCGCTGCCAATCATCGACATCGCGCAGCGCCGCCATCGCAGGGGTGCCCCAAGGCACACCGCGCGATTGCACGCGCTGGCGTTCAAACAGATGCGCCACCCGGTCGGCCGGGATGCGGACAGACTCGAAGCGGCGGGTGAAGACCGGCCCGGCATCGCCCGGATGGTCGGGATACATCCAATAGGCCGCGCGCCGCCCGGTGCTGTCATGTTCGATGCCATAACGGATGCGCGCGCCACCGGCCCGATCCTCAAACTTCGCCGCATCGAGGTGATCGGCCTCTTTCAATTCGATCTGCAGCGGCACGACCAGCCCGGCTGAGCGCGGGCGACGCACCCGCAAGGCGAAGACATCGCCTCCCTCGATGGTCTCCCGCATCGCCAAGGACAGCAGCCCGTGGAAATCCGTATGACCATCGGCGTCACATTGATCCGCCCAGCGCGTCCAGAGATCGTCGACCAGCTTGTTCATGGCCTTGTCCGAACTCGCCGCCCGCGGCCGGATGCCGGTGCCAACAAGGCTGTTGACCAGCACCGCCACGGCTTTGGCCGCGAGGGGGTTGTTGCGCACCAGATCGCGCATCCGGTCACGCAGCAGCGGTGCAGCTACGCCGATTTGTAGCGCGTCAACCAGCATGTCCGTGACCGTCAACCACGTTGGCCGGTTTTAGGCCGCTGGGTTGGCGTATCTGGAATTGTTTTTCGCTCAGCCTTCTCCTTTGTCCTTGTTGTCGGCGATGGTTGTCGTTGGCGGTCTGCTCAGCGCCTCTTTGTTGGAGGCGGCCGCGCGCTGGCGGAAGCTTTCGGCATTCATCTCCAGGATCGCTGCGTGATGAACCAGCCGGTCGATGGCGGCGACGGTCATCGCCTTGTCCGGGAAGATCTGGTCCCAGCCGCTGAAGGGCTGGTTGGCGGCGATGGCGATGCTGCGGCATTCGTAGCGCCGGGCGATCAGCTCGAAGAGCACGCCTGTCTCGGCCTGATCCTTGTGGGCGTAGGTGATGTCGTCGAGGATGATCAGGTCGAACTTGTCGAGCTTGGCGAGCGCGGCTTCGAGCACCAGATCGCGGCGGGCGGCCTGAAGTCGCTGCACCAGATCGCTGGTGCGGGTATAGAACACGCGGTGTCCCCGCTCGATCAGGGCATGGCCTATCGCGCAGAGAATGTGCGTTTTGCCCGTGCCGGAATTGCCGATGGCGATCAGATTGCCGCCACCCTCCAGCCAGTCGCCGGCCGCCAAGGCCTCGATCCGGGCGCGCGGCAGGGTTGGCAGCGCCTTGAAGTCGAAGGTCGCCAGCGTCTTGCCAGCCGGTAGCTGTGCCTCGTTCATGTGGCGCTGAATGCGGCGCATGTCGCGCTCGGCCAGTTCGTATTCCGCGAGGACAGCCAGAAAGCGGGCAGCGGGCCAGCCTTCGGTGTCGGCACGGGTGGCGATGTCGGCCCAAAGCTTGTGGAAGCTGGGCAGGCGCAGCGCGGTCAGCATGCCGGGCAGCGTGTGGATGTCGATCTCGCGGGAGGTCATGCGCAGGCTCCCAGAAGGGCATCGAAGCTGTCGAGCGAGGGATGGGCGACGGTGACATCTGTCGGCAGCGCCGTTTGCTTCGGGCTCAGGCGGAGCGTCAGCAGGTCAGGGTCCGGCGCCCGGCCGGCGTCGAGATCGTCCGTCAGGAGATGTGCCAGTTCCGCCTCGCAGGCCCGGTCGTGGGCGATGAACAGCAGGTCGACCATGCGGCGGCAGGCGTCGCGGCGGGGCAGATCGCGCTGCAGCACCTTCCAGGCCTCAGCGTATTCGGTTCGCGGGAACAGGCTGTCGCGGTAGATCGAACTCCACAGGGCTTGCGGTTTGCGCCGCAGCGCATGGATGACGTGATGGTAGTTGATGACATGCACGCGATGGCCATCGCCGCGACCTCGCGCCCTTGTATGGCTGACGACCAGGGTGCTGCCGAGAAAGGCCTCAAGGCGATCGTCGTAAAGGTGGACCCGCAAGCGCTGCCCGATCAGCTGCGACGGGGCGCTGTAGAAGATGCTCTTGACCAGAAAGCCGCTGGTGCGGGTGACCGGAACCACGGTCTCTGTAAAGTCGGTGGTGCGCCGGCGCGGCAGGGGCTTCAGATGCGCCCGTTCCACCTGCGTGGCCGCCGCCCGCTGCCGGTTGCGCCGTGCCACCAGAATGTCGATGAAGCGGCGGTAGTCCTCAATGCTGGCGAAGTCGCGGCTGCCGCGCAGGATCAGCGCCTGTTCGATGGCTTTCTTGAGGTGCCGGTTCTGGGATTCCACCGCGCCGTTCTCGTGAGCCTCGCCGCGGTTGTTGCGACTGGCCTCCATGCCGTAATGGCCGACGAAGGCATTGTAGCGCGTGGTGATATCCTGGCGCTGGTCAGCCGTCAGGTTGCGGAAAGCGGCCGAGAGGCTGTCGGTGCGATGCTCCTGTGGTGCCCCGCCGAGCGACCAGAGCGCCTGCTGCAGGTTCTCGGCCAGGGCCGTGAAGCTCTCCCCGCCCAGGACCACCCCGACATGCTCCCACCGGCTGTAGACCATGACGAAGTGGTAGAGCAGATGCGGGAATAGCTGGCCCGCGATCGTCACCTCCAGCTCCTCGGCATGGGTGAAGTCCGACTGGGCCATGCGGCCCGGCTCCGGCGTCTGGCGGAAGATGATGTCGCGCTCGGGTCCGTTCAGCGCCCGCCACTGCCGCACCCGCCGTTCCAGGGTGCGCCGGATGCGGTCATCGGGGAAGGCCAGCGGATGCAGGCCCTGAAGGTGGCGCAGCAGGGTGACGGCCTGCAAGGCGCTGTCCCTCTCCAGCAAGGGAAGGATGTCGCCCTCCCAATAACCCTCGAGGGGATCGGCCACCGTGCGCCCGTGAACGATCTTGCGGTTCGAGGGCAGCGTCGGGTTGGCATCGAACCGTCGGGCCGTGCGCTCGCTGAACCCGGCGCGGGCGGCCGACGTGCGCTGACTGTGATATCGGAGGTCGGACATGTATAATCTCAATTGCTGGTCGTTGATGGGTTTGTAGGCCAACCCGGATCCTCCGTTTGACGGCAGAGGAACCCGGCTTACCAACCCGCAGCGACCAGCACCTTCCCCGAAATCACTCAAGCCGGTGGGGCTGCCCTCCAGACGGGCATGCCCGTCTTCCGTTCAGCCCCACCGGCCAAGGTGGTTGTCGGCACCGGCCAAGATGGTTGTCGCGCAACACCGATTTCCGCATCGGCCGCTTTGCCGCTGGTGGTCCAGCCATCGGTGCCGCGGCCTTTTGCGGAACCGTCATAGGCCCGGCGCAGATTGCCCAGCGCGATCCGGGCGGCATAGCGTTGCGAGGCAGCCCGCGGCGAAATCAGCGCCACCGCCCTATCGATCAGGCCCCAGCGGATGATCGGCGGGGCCTTGGTCACCGCACACCCCGGCGAAAGCTGGCGAAGCCCGCAACCGGCAGGGGTAAGCCGGTGATCTGCGCCATCTCGCTTTCGATGATCCGAACACGGGACAGAAGGTCTGCGGCATTGCCATATTCCACCGTGCGGCCGTCCGAGGTCACGCGCAGAGTGCCCGCGGCATAGGCCCGCTTCAGGGCGTCGAGTTCAGCTTGTGTCCAGGCCATGTCAGAACCATTTCTTTCTCGTGCCCATCCAGGGGGCAGGTCGTTTTGTAGTTGTTGGCGGTGCGGACCGGTTCGGCTGCCCGGCGGGTGGCGGTTCGGCAGGGCCGGTGGGTCGGTCGAGTTGCGCTTCCAACTGCTCCCAGCGGTGATTGTCCCAACGATCGATCCCCATCAGCCAGGCGGCGGCACGGGCATAGACGCGGCAATCCAGCGCCTCGTTGCGCTCGCGGGTCTGCTGCCATTCCAAGCGCTGGAATCCTTGCCGGGTCTTGATCGTCATCAGCTGTTCGGCGGTCAGCTGCTTCATCCATTCTGCCGTCGTGCCTTTTGGAATATGGACAAAGCCGTGCGGCCATTCCCCACCTTCGGCCAATTCCTCGTCCGTCGGCGCGATCAGGCGCAGAAACCGGTAGGTCTCAGACTTGAACACCGCGCCTGCGACCTTCCAAAGCTGCACGCCGCGGCGAAGTTTGCGCCCGGCCTCGGTAACCTCGACATAGGTTGGCCCGTCCACTAGCGTGCTGCGATCAAACCCAGCCACGCCCTTGATGGCGATCACCTGACCCCGCCCGGCTGCGCGAACCCATGAATAGACCGCGTCGGTCGTCACACCGTCGCCAGAATCGATCGCCATCCGAGCCAGCGCCATTCGGCAGCCGGAGGCATGTTCCCAAGTCTGGCCCAGAAAAGCCGACAGTTGCGCCCACACCTCGGGGCGGGCGGTGTCGCCTTCCAGAACGACGTGATCGACCAGCCAGGAGCAAAGGTTTCGGCCCCAGCCCCAGACATCCACCTCGATCCTGTCGCGCTGAACGTCTGCACCGGCGGTCAGAAGCAGCACCCCGTCCGGTGCCACCCCAAGCTGCCAATCGGCTCGACGTTCATAAAGCCGCTGCCAATCCGGCGCCTCGCCGCGCTCCTGCCAAGTCTCGCCGAGGATTGTGTTTTTCAGCGTCTTCAGCGCGGCGTCATTGCCCAGCGCGCCTTCCCAGCCGCGGGCAATTTCCTCCCAGGACAACCAGCCCAGCGGCGAATAGAGCCCCGAAATGTGATACCCGACCACGCCCGCGGCCTTCGCCGCCGCCTGCACATCGGGCGGCGCCGTGGCTTGCCAGCCTGCGCCATTCTCTTCCGCCATCATCCACGTCTTGTGCCGTTCGGCGATCGGCGCGTCGCAATGCTCGCAAAGATACTGCACCGTCTCAGCCTTGCCCGGCTCCCAGCGCAGCCGCTCGAACTGCAGCCATTGCAGCCCGCCACAATGCGGGCAGGGCACGTGATAGCGCTGCTGATCGGACAATTCCCATTCCCTCTCGATCCGGCTCAGTCCTTTTAAGGTCGGCGTCGAGGCCAGAAACACCTTGCTCCGATGCCCGAAACTGATGGTCCGCGCTTCGGCCAGGGCGATTGGGTCACCCTCGCCGTCAACATCGCCCGGATAGGCATCGACCTCGTCGAGAAACACCCAGCGCGCAGGCATCGATCGCAGGCCGACGGCCGAATTCGCGCCGGTCAGGATCAGCTGCCCGCCGGGGAAGCGTTTCCCGAGGATCGTGTTCCCTGCATCCCGTGAGCGGGACGGCAAGACCAGCGCTCGCAAATCGGGGCTTTCCTCGATCAGCGGGTCGATCCGTTGCTGCGACAGGCGTTTCGCCAGATCCACGGTCGGTTGCACCGCCAGAAATGGCCCGGGCGCCCGGTGCATGCAGAAGCCGATCCAGTTGTTGCCCGCCTCGGTCGCGCCAACCTGCGCCGCCTTCATAAACACCACCCGCTGTGCCGGGTGGCGCGGCGAGAGCGCGTCCATCACCGCTTTCATGTACGGCGTCCGGGCCGTGCGATACGGCCCGGCCTCGGACGCTGCCCGCGATGACAAGACCCGGTGCCGGTCCGCCCATTGCGACACGGTCAGCGACGGATCGGGGGCAAGGCCAGCCATCCAGGCGCGGCGCACCTCCTCGGCCCCGTCGAACGTTTCAGCGGAGTTCAATTTTCACCTCCGCCATCTCGGTCAGATGCTGGCGCAAATACATGTCCAAAACCTGCTCCATCCGGTGCGCATCGACGCCCAGTTCTGCCGCCATGTTTGCCGCCACTCGCGGCGGCCAGTTCAGCCAGGCATCCCGCTCGCGCCGCGCCAGATCGAAGACCATCGCCGTGGCCCGGGCCCGGTCGATCACCTCGGCCTTCATCTTTTCCAGCCGGACCTTGGCGGTCTGGGCCTTCAGCACCTCATTCGCCATCCGGGCGCGCAGGAAGGACACCTCGCCGCCGGTGGCCTCGGGGCTGCCGGGATCGGTTCCGGCATCGCGCAACGTGTCCGCCACGGCCCGGATCGCCGCCTGCGGCACCGGCTTGGTAGCCGCCGCCCTGGCTGTCCCGGCGGCTGTTTCCGCGCCCATCTGTTTGGCATGCTGGCCGCGCTGCTTGGCCGGATCGGTTTGGGCGCCCCATTCGGAATCCGCCCGCGCCGGGTCGATCGTGCCGTCTGGCAAGGTGGTGATCCGCCCAGTGGCAATGGCTTTACGGACCGCTGCTTCCGAGACCCCGCGCTGTGCGGCATAGCTTCGCCGGGACACTCCCATTCTGACCGAAACCTCATCTATTCAGTGACTTAGGAGTTGCTCTCTTTTGACACCGTGCGCTGTCTGCAGCCATCGCAACGCAACGGAGACCGCCATGAAGCCCCTGACAACACACGAAGAATTCTGCCTGAAGAACGCCGCCCACTTTGTCGCCGCCCGGGGCCGCACGCCTGCGACCCGCACGCGGGATCAATTTGCGACCCTGCCCGAAGCGCAGGCCTTCGGCGCCGCGATCGGCGACGGCCGCACGATGATCTACGCGGTCACCACCCTGGGGCATTCCGCCCACATCACCAACGCCTGAAGGAACGAACCCATGAAAACCAAAGCCCTCACCGCCGCGCATATCGACATGCTCGCCCAGCGCCTTTCTGAAACCCCGATCAAACCGGCCACCAGCGCCAAGAAGGCGGGCGACAGCTTTGCCCGCTTGCTGGCTGCAAAGATCGGCGTCGAGCGCGCGGCCCTCGCCTTCACCTCGATCCTGACCGCCGCCACCGTCGATCAGGCCGAGGCCCGGCTGACCTTGGTGCTGGACTACGGCAACCCCGACCCCTCTGGCGAGACGATCCCGTTGGAAGAGGAAGAACCGAAGGCCGCGATCACCCCGGTGGTCGGCAAACGGCAGGCCATTCTTGATCAGGCGCAAACCGGCGCGCTACCGCAGGCGCCGGATTTCTCCAAACCGACCCACGCCCGCTTCCGCGCCAAGCTGGCACAGATCGTGGCCTTGGCCGAGGCAGGCGACAGCGCCGGTCTGCAAGCCTTCGAGATCAATCCGGTTTCGTCGAGCCCCAAGGCCATTGCCCGCTACCGCGACCTTTGCGTGATCGCCATCACCGCCCGCGCGCAGGTGACGGCATGAAGATCACCCGCGAGTTCTGCCCCGGCGATCGATACGTCTATGATTTCGGGCTCTGCAGCTACGAGAAGGGCTGGGCGCAAGTCGATACGGCGCAGGACGCGTCCTACTTCGGGACATGGGCCAACCCGACCCGGTTGATGATCTTCAGCTATTGTGAGGGCGACACGACCTTAAAGAAGGCCGCGTCGCCCGAGGAGTTCGCCGCCGAACTGCGGGAGATCGATGCTTGGAACCGGGCACATGGATATGGACTGACAAAGATCGATCCGGGGTTTGATCCGGAGATGAGGGAGGTGTTTGAAGGGTTGGGGCTAGCGGATATGCTGCATTGAACCACTTGGCTCAGAACTCGAAATGTGAACTGCTGCAGCCGACGCCTATTCTGAGGCGCCCGCGGCCGCATCATCCTGATCCATCTTATCGGTCGACAAACTCTCTAACTTCATTGTCATTTGGGGGTCTTGAGGGGGCAGGGGCAGCGCCGAAAGGCTGATTACTTCGATCTGTGGCGGGGCTTCCTTAGCAAGCCCAATATCAGAGGAGTAGATTACCTCCGCCCCTTCGACTTTCGCGATTGCAATGATCTGGTCGTCGAACTTGGCCTTTGGTCGTGGTTCGGACCTTTTTGTGCCACTCTCTTTATGATCGCGTTGCATCGCGGCAAACTCTACTGCTGCCCGCAAGTCAAATGGCACAACGCGGATAAAGCGGTTCTCGCTCATGATCCTCAGCCACGCCGGGCCTGCGGCGCCCGCCTTAACCAGTATCTCTGCCAACGACGGAGTGGGAATGATGATCTTGGCCCGGTCGCGCGTCAGGGTTTCTATCAGGTGGTTCACCCGCTCGTAGCACTGCGGCAAAGGGTGCCCCGTAGCCGGTTCAAGCGGGCCGGAGGCATCCTTCTCAAACAGGAAAATCAAAACGCTGGCATCGAATACGGCGATCAATGGCGGTCAGTGCCTCCGTGTCGATCTTCCAGCAGTTCTCGTACTGGGTCAGGAACTTCGCTCCAACCGCTTCCGCGAACGGCTCGAAGGCGCGCCACAACGCCATCCAATGGGGTTTCATCCAGCAATTCAAAATCGCTGATGCGAAAGCTCTTAAGCTGCCAAGTTCCGTCGCCTTCGCGAAGCCAAGTCCCTGTCCCATGCACCCGAACAGTTGGTCCCAGAAGGTGTTGTGCAATGCGGCGCGCGACATCTTCTGTCGCGTTTAGGCCCGTATGCACAATGGCTCCGTCACGAAGATGAACTGGAATGGTTTCGTCCTTGCCACCGACGCGGATGACCTGGCCTTCCAGTGTCCCGTCTTGCCGGAAGGGCCCAAATACAACGGGTTCCGGTCGGTTTCGCCCGGGAAACGGGATAACCACCTGCCCGCCGAACTCAACCAACTTCCCTGTGGCATTGTCCTTCCGGAGCATGTCGTCCAACACGCCGAAAGCGCGAGCCACTTCCCTGCTGGTCGAACGGCTGCCGAGGCCGCCGACGCGTTCGCGCACCTTCACTTGCGCAGGCTGATCGATCGCGGCATGCAAGACAACCGACCCTTCAGTGACCCCGCCGAAGTGAACCGAACCGGTTTCGCCGATCAACTGGGCCAACGCCTTGATGTACTCAGCCAGCCGCTCCATCGGAATGGTGGCAGGCGTGAAACTGTCATCTATGTGAAATCGATATTCCACGGCGCGATTTTCTCCCAAGCTTGATTATAGGATAGAACGAACCCATTGACGAGACGTTCCCGAAGACGCCCGGCGGTTATCCGGCTGAATGAGTCCGATTGGCAACGGCTTAGCGCTTTAGCAGCTCACACCCTCGGCAGTGGAGCCACGTTCCAGAACAGCACACGCCCCTGCCCGCGCATCGCCACGCACAGTTCCCAAGCCTTCGCATCATAGTGCGGGTCAGCCGGAAAAGGTACCCCCATGATAGCCACCTGTCCGAAGGCGCGCGGGTAGACGTGTATCCGTGCCCCGGCGACGTCCTTCGGTGCCAGTTCCCGCCCGATCTGGACGACATGCCGCCGGGCTTTCGGCCAGGCCAGCGCCAGACCTCGCGCCAAGACGCCCGATCCTGCGGCACACCACACCTCGTCTGGCTCAAGCCCTGTCGCCAGTGCCGCCGCCGCGAGGGCCTCGGTCGCGCCCGGGATGTCAGCGCCGAAGGGGATCAGCGATGCCCCGCTGTCGCGGCAATATTGCCGTGCCCGGCTTTGCACGACGGTCAGATATCCGGGCGACACCGGCACCACCTTCGCCCCCATCCGCGCCGCTTCCAGCGTCCGGGCGTGCGGCTTGGCGCGCTGGGCGACAAAGATCGTGGCCTTCTTGCCCAGCGCCCGGGCGACATGTGCCAAGGCCGTTTGCGCGCCACCTTCAGGAGGGCTGGCATAGACCGCCTCTTGCACTCCGTCGAACACACGGCCAATGAACCGTGCCTTGGTACCGCCCGGGTGGAGATCATCGCGAACGACCCAGATTCCCGAATAGGTTTGAACGATCGGCGCGGTCATTCTTGGGGTGCCTCGTCGCCGGTGCCATCGGCCTCGTCGATTTCGCCGAACTCCACCTGCCCGACCGCCTCGGTGGCGCGCTTGGGATCGCCCTTGCAGAATACCAGCACGTTCTGATGCGTGCGGCCGAGTTTGCGCGACGCCTCGAATTGCCGCCCGGCGCGGATCGGCAACGATCCCACAGCGGTGACGAGGATCGCGTCGTTGTAGAACCGGGCGCCTGCGGCCTCGAAGGCCTCGACCGTTTTGCCCGGCAAGTTGACAAAGAATCCGCCCACATCACGGACATCACCGATCACCCAGACAGCAAAGCGATCGTCGCGCAGGCGGGAGACGACCCCGGCGATGATCTTGGCGTAGGCATCGAAGAACGCTTCCTTGCCAAGGGTGGAAAGGTCGGCCGGATCGTCGGAATAGACCTCAAGGTTCCAATAGGGCGGGCAGCTGAAGATCAGATCGGCGTCGATGCCTTTGGCCAGCTTGGCGATATCGCGGCTGTCGCCGGTGATCCAGCGAGGGGCAGGGCCAGCGCCCAGCGCCGCCTGCGCCTTATTGGCAGCGACCTGTTCGGCGCGCAGTTCGATACCGACGTAAGCCCGGCCAAGCTGGGACGCGACGATTCCCCGCACCGACCCACCGGCGAAGGGGTCAAGCACTGTGCCACCCTGTGGGCAGAACCAGCGATAGGCGATTTCGCACAGGACCGGGTCGAAGATCGATGTGCCGGAGGCGGTGGCGGCATCAGAGGCTTGGTAATGATCGGCAAGGAAGGCTTCGGTGGTCAGTTCATGGCCCAGTTCGGCCTCCTTGGCGCGCTTCTTGGAATAGAAGCTGGGATCGCCCGACGAATGCGACGGCATCAGGACGCCGCCGTTGGTTTTGTCGGCGCCGACCACATGCTCGCCGCGCATTAGGTCTTGGCCGAAGGTGCGGGCGAGGGATTTAGCCATGTGCGGCCTCCTTTTTCTGGCGGCGGGCGGTGGCGGCCTTGGCGACCTGATCGGCGAGCCCGCCACCGCCGAGGACCGCGCCGTCGTTGAACGCCTTGGCGGCACCGGGCTTGTAATCCTTGCGCGAGCCGTTGCCGGGCATCGGGCTGCCACCGGGACAGGCGCGATCGCCCTCGCCGCGGCCGAGTTCCGACCGGATGCCCATATCCAGCCAGGCGCGTTTGCGATCCTGCCACCAGCCCTTTCGGGCATCGAGGACTGAGAACGGCGGGATGCCAAAGCGCGCGGCCAAGCTGCCGGAGGACGAGGCGGCCGGTTGGTGATCGCTGTCGCCAACCCCGCCGCCTTGCCCTTCGCCGCCCAACGCGCCTGCATCGCCAAATTCAAACCCCGCCAGCAATTCTTCGAGTTCAGCCTCGTCGAAGCCGATCATGTCCAGATCGAAGTTCTCATCGCGCAGCGCCGCCAGTTCCGAGGCCAACATCGCGTTGTCCCATCCGGCGTTTTCGGCGATCCGATTGTCGGCGAGGATCAACGCCCGGCGCTGGGCCTCGGACAAATGGTCCAGCACGATCACCGGAACTTGTGCCAGGCCGAGGGATTGCGCTGCCATCAGCCGTCCGTGCCCGGCGATGATCACATCGTCCTCGCCGATCAGGATCGGGTTGGTGAAACCGAACTCCGCGATCGAGGCCGCAATCTGCGCTACCTGATCGGCGGAATGGGTGCGGGCATTGCGAATGTAGGGCACCAGCCGGGAGGTCTGCATCATGTCGATCTGCAAAGGACAGTCTCCTGAAAAAGGAACGGCCCGGTGATGAACACCGGGCCAGTTGAGGCAGGGCAGGGAGGCAGAAACGACGATCAGCAGGTGCGTGCGTACCTGCGAACCCAAGAGTGCGCACCCAAGGCGCGAACCCAGAAAAAATGTTTGACGCTAGAGACTTACCGCGCCTCTGCCCCCCGCATACACCTCAAGCCCGGGTGGAACCGGGGGCCGGGGGGGCATCGCAAGGGGCGCGGGGCAGTGCGATCTGATCCGCACAAGTCTTCCGAGCATAGGGAATTTATGCCCTGAAAGTGTTGCATCTGTCGCGCCCGAAGTTCGACGTGTTTTCCCGTCATAACAACGTGTCCGACCCGCTTTCGAACGGTTTGACTACGTTCCTATCCGCCACCCTTTTCGGCGCGCTCGCCTTGCGCCCTGATTTCTCCAATGCGTTCAGATGCTTGGCAATGGTCAGGAGGGAAGCCGCCCACCGCCGCCACGCGGTCGATCGCACCACCCCCGCACGGATGCAGACCTGCCGCCACCGGACCCCTTCGGCGCGCAGCCAGACGATCCGCGCATCCTCGGGGTCGAGCCAGGCCAGCCAGCCGATGCAATCCTCCATCCGCTGGATATCGCGGGCGCTGGGCACGACCCGCATCCTGACCTCGTCGTAGCCATAGGCCTGCTTGGCATCGTGGACGTATTCAGGCCAGGACTGGCCAAAGCCCTTTGCGCCCGAGCCTGGGGGGTTGGGCAGCCGCCGCAGGGTGAGCGCTGCATCCTCAAACTGATCTTCGATTTCGCGGGGTGTGATGGGCATCGGGGCCTCCAATCGGGTCAATAAATCTGGCGGGCGCGCAGGGTGGCCTCGGTCACCAGCCCTGCAGCCAAGAGCGCTGCGCGCTTTGACGTGGACACAGCGCTGGGCGGGACGAAGCCACCGGAATTGATCCACCCGGCCGCTTGGACCAGCATCTCGTACTCGGTGGGTCGGGCAGTCTGCTTCACTTCCCCAGCACTTTTTGCCTTGGCAGCCAGCGTCGTCCGCTGGGTGTGGCGCTTCGCGATCGCCATAGTGAAATACGCCCATGTCCGGATCGGGCTATCGCGTCTGCGCAGGGTGCGGGCACGCAGCACCGGCAGGATGTCAGCATCAAGGTCGTAGCCTGCTGACAGCCAGCCATCGATCACCGGCGCGGTGGCCAGGATCACGGCCCTTGCCTCGGCGCACAGACCCTCGCCACAGACTGCGAGGCAGGCCGCTTCGGGGGCTTCCTTCGCGTGCGTGTCATGCGTGCTCGCGTGTGCGCTACGCGCGGTAGTAGTTTCTTTCTTTCTTACTAAGTTAGTGTCCAATATCTGGACATGGCTTTGTCGTGGATTTGGACATGGCTTTTCGCCTTTTTGTTTCAGATTTGGACATGGCTTTTGCCCATTCCCATGTCCAGAATCTGGACATGGCTTTTCGGCGAAATCTTCCTCGAAGCCGAGAATGTAGCGCGTCGATTTGCGCTGTTTGGTGCCCTGTTCTGAGCGCCTATGCCTGCGGATCAGGCCCGCCTCTTCGAGCTTACGCAGGTGGGTGTTCAGCGAAGCCCGCGAGATTTCGGCATCGACGGCCAGCTGGTCTTGCGACGGATAGCACCCGAAGTCCGGGGTGTGCCGGTCGCAGAGATACCAGAGCACTAGTTTGGTCGCAGGCATGAGCCCGCTCTGCTGGATCGCCCAGTTGGTGGCTTTGTGGCTCATAGTGCCGCCGTGACGGTCAGGCGTTTGACGATCGTGGCCATCAGGGCGATGCGCTTGTCGGCCTCATCCTGGCGCATCTTGCCCGCGCGGACGCGGGACCAGTAGAATTGCCGCCGCAGATCCAACTCGCGCTGGGCCTCCGCGATCAACGCGGTGACCGGGATGGTGCCGCTGGGGGTGATGGTGGTCGCCATGATCTCCCCCCTCAGCGCCGACCGGCGACAGCGCGGCTGACACCCGCTTTGCGGGCCTCCTGTTCGCGCAGCCAGTCCCTGACAGCCTCCATGCGGTAGAGCACCTTGCGCCCCACCCGAACGCAGGGTGGGCCCATGCGGCGGGTCTCCCAGCGCTGCAGGGTATCCACCGAAAGGGTCAGTTCCCGGGCAAGGTTGGCCCGGTCCAGCCAGCCGGTCAAAAGACCGCTGTCCACTTCTGGCGCTGAGGCCTCAACTTCCTTCAAGGCGATGTTTTTCATGTCTTTCTCCGGTGTATGGCGGGCCTTGAGCGGCGCAGCCAAATCAGTGAAGGCAGACAAGCACAGTCGATCGACCGGAATGCAGGGGGAAACCGGGGGAAACAAACGGGGTAATTAATCCGGTCGTTTATCCACCGAAATCGGCGACGGGCGCGCAGATTTTGATATGAACAAAGTGCGAACTCTGACACCTTAAAGGCGAGCAGTTCACACATAGAATCGCCAAGTGATCTCCCCCGCTGTGAGGCAGGGGCCGGTTTCGTTTTGCCGGAAGCAGGGTCATCAGGGCGGTCGAAAAGAGGTAGGTCATGGCGTTCCCGGCGCGGTGTTTGTTTACGATTGTCGAAGTGTCAGCACGCTGGACATGCAGTCCGACGCAGGTTGTGGACTGGGCGATTTCGGACGAAATCGATCTGGTCGCGGCGTTTGGCCAGGTGAAAATTGGCGACGAAAACGCCTCTGGTTTGCTCAGCGTGCCGGGCACCGAAGTGCGGCCGCTGTTCCGCCCGTTCGGTGATGCGGCAAAGAAAGTGTATGTAAAACAAGCGCGTCGTCCCAAGACATCTGACTGGTTAACGATAACCGACCCGGCGCGCGGCGTTCGGTTCACCGCCGCCGACATCATGATCACCGCCGCCGAAATCGAGCGCTTCGAGCAAGCTCATGATATCAACCGTTCTCGCAGCGGCGGGCCCGGTGCGCCCGGAAGATACGACTGGGATGGCTTTCACATCGCGCTGATGAAACGCATCCTTGATCGAGGCCTTCCGGCCACGCAAACGGCGCTGATCGTCGAGATGCAGGAATGGTTCATTGCCAACTCCACACATGGGTCCGCACCCGACGAAAGCACCATCCGGCAGCGGATCAAGGTGATCTGGCATTCACTGAAGGCCGCCTGATGCGATTGGCACAAATCTGGGGCTTTGCCGCAAACAGCCGCATTCGACCGCATTCGACCCGGATTAATGTCCGGTTTGTTTCCCCCGGTTTCCCCCTGAATTCCGGACGCACGCGTGGAGCATGTTGCTCTTTGCCGATTCTCTTTGGGGCACCTCGATTTTTGACTGTTTTCGCGGCAACGGCATAGCAGGTTCTGCCCGAAGCGCGGCAGCGACCTTCAGCTGACCGATTGTTGCCTTGGTTTTTATGATCTGCCGCCCATTTCGCCTCGCGGACCTTCGGTTCAGGGCCGTTTTTAGCGATGCGCGGGGCGATCTGCGTCCTTGGCCGACCGTTTTCAGGCTGGGTGCGGGTTGATGCGACCCAGTTGGCCGAGGCGGCGCATGTTGTAGGCGAGATTCTTCATGCCGACTTTGGCCTTCGCCCGCACCAAGCCGATGGTGCGCACCAGGGTGCCGCCCATGTCGTTGGCCTGCGCGCCGAAGATGTGCTCAACCCGGACCCGCACGGTGGATTTGGTGCGGTTGCTGCCCTTGGCCTGGTCGGTCAGCGGCTTGCCCCGATTGCCCTTGCGGTGGATGTGGCTTTTCAGTTTTAAGGCGCGGAGTTTGGCCTCCATCTCCTCGGACCGATAAGCAGCATCCGCCCACACGCCAGACCCGGTGTTGCCCTGCATCAGCAGATGATCCACTGCCTGGCTGTCATGCACAGCGGCGTCGGTGACGTGGTAGCGCCGGACCAGCTTATGCGTGCGGTCCACATTCACATGGTTCTTGTAGCCGTAGTGGCTCTTGCCGTGCTTTTTCGTCCAACGTGCGTCCACATCCTTTTGCACCCGTTTCGCTGGCTTATCAGCCCAATCCTCGGGGACCTCGCCCTTCTTGATCGTTGCGTTTTCATCGCGCGTGTTGTGATTGCGCGGCACCGGCACGATGGAGGCGTCCAGGATCTGACCGCCGCGCGCAATGTAGCCCCGCCGCGCCAAATGACCGTCAAACAACCCGAACAACTCCTCCACCTTGCCGGCCTGCGCCAGCGCATCGCGATACAGCCACACCGTCTTGGCGTCGGGCACCCGGTCACCAAGGCCCAACCCCAGGAAGCGCATAAAGGAAAGCCGGTCGCGGACCTGATATTCGATCTGATCATCCGACAGGTTGTAAAGCGCGCTCAGAACCAGCGTCTTGAACATCAGCACCGCATCTATCGGCTTGCGCCCCGCGCGGGACTTGCGATCCGCAACAGGCTTGCGCCAGACCCGCTCAAGAGCCGGACGAAACTCCTCCCACGGCACGACGGCATCAATTTCGACCAGCGGATCCCTTTTGGCATCGAGGCTCGCGTAACGGTCCGAAAGATCGAAAAAACCCATCTGCGCCATCGTTGCATCCCCAATGCCAGTTCACTGTCTCACCATACCGAAGTGCGGGGGATGGGGCAATTTATAGAGGTGCCCTTTGCTCAGTCGGTGCGTAAAGGGGGACCGACATGGCCACGCATTTGACGGAACGAGTTGTAAAGGCTGCCGAAATTGGCACGCGCAAGTATGTGGTGTTCGACGAGGATTGCGCGGGCTTTGGCCTGTGCGTGTTCCTGTCGGGTCGGAAGGGGTTTATCCTGATCTACCGCGCCGCTGGGCGGCAACGGCGCATGACGATCGGCACGTGGCCGAGCTGGTCGGTCACTGCCGCTAGGGACGAGGCCAAGCGCCTGAAGCGCGACATTGATCGTGGCGAAGATCCGATGGACACGCGGACCAATGCCCGTCACGCGCCCTCCGTTGACGAACTGGTCGAGCGGTACATCGACGAACATCTGCCGAAACTGTCGGCCTCAAGCAGCAAGGATCAGGCCAGCATGCTCAAGACGCTGGTCTTGCCCGACTGGCGATCACACAAAGTGACCGACATCACGCCGACCGATGTCGACAGGCTGCTGATAAAGGTCGCGGCAGGGCGACCGCGGGTCTGGAAGAAACCCGTCAAGCCGATCGCGGTGCCACGGGCGTCTAAATCAAAGGGGGCCAAACCAAAGTCTCCGCCGAAGACTTTCAAGCCGACGCCCGTGCGCGCAAATCGTGTGGGTGAGGTGCTACGCAAGATGTTCAGCCTAGCGGTCACGTGGAAATTACGGACCGACAATCCAGCGACCAGTTTCCGCAAGCGTCCCGAAACGGCCCGCGAGCGGTTCCTGTCCTTCGAGGAAATCCAACGTCTCGCCGAGGCCCTCTGTGCCGATCCTGATCAGCGCGCCGCCGGTATCATCCGCCTGTGCATGCTGACCGGCGCCCGCTGCGGCGAGGCCCGCACCGCCACCTTTGACCAATTCAATCTCGATCTGGCCATCTGGACAAAGCAGGCCGCCTACACCAAGCAGCGCCGCGTCCACCGTGTGCCGATCTCGCACGAGGCCGTCGCTCTGATCCGCCTGCGCGGCGATGCCGTGCCCAAGGGCTGCCCCTTCCTCTTCCCCGGCGATGTGCAAGGCCAGCCGGTGGTCGATCTCAAGCGGTTCTGGGAACGGATGCGCGTGCAGGCTGACATCGCCGACGTCCGCATCCACGACTTGCGGCATACCTTTGCCTCGCTCCTTGTCTCGGGCGGGGCCTCGCTGGAAATGATCGGGCGGCTGCTGGGTCACACCCAGATCGGCACCACCCAACGCTATGCCCACCTGATCGACTCGCCGCTGCGGGCAGGGGTGAATGCCGTGGGCGAGATGCTGAAGCCGCGGCTGAAGGTGGTGGGGTCTTGAACAAAGCGCTACATCAATCAAAAGATGCTTGATAGCAGTGCAATCATTGCCTACCCTCCTCTTTACGCAGAGGAGGGAACCCGATGGCCAGCATTACGATTCGAAATCTCGACGATGATGTGAAGCGCCGCTTGCGCGTGAGGGCGGCCGAGCATGGCCGGTCGATGGAGGAGGAGGCGCGCGATATTTTGCGGCAAGTTGTCGGCCAGCCCAGCGCCCCAAAAAACCTAGGCCATTCAATCCACCAGCGGTTTGCAGCGCTGGGTGGCGTTGATCTCGCGCTGCCAGCCAGGACGCCAATGCGCGCTTCGCCGGACTTTGAGTGACGCATGATCATCATCGACACCAATGTCGTTTCTGAACTCATGCGCGCCAAGCCGGACACTGCGGTCCTGGCATGGTTCGCCGGTCATGCCGCCGACACGCTGTTCCTGACTGCGGTGAGCGAGGCCGAATTGCGCACGGGTGCGGCCATCCTGCCAGCTGGGCAGCGGCGCGATCGGCTTGTCGGCGCCATCGATGCGATGATCGATCAGGACTTTGCAGGCCGCATCCTGCCTTTCGACAGCCCCGCCGCCCGTTGTTATGCCGAGATTGCGGCTACCCGCCGTGCAGCAGGTAAGCCGATCATGGACGCTGACTGTCAGATTGCCGCAATCGCCTGTGCCTGCGGTGCGGCCATTGCCACGCGAAATGTCAAAGATTTCGAAGGCTGCGGCATAGACATCATGAATCCCTGGAATGCCGTATGAACGCTGTCGAAATTGAACAAGCCATTTCTGACCTCGCTGAACAACCGTTTGATGCTGCCGAATTTCCCTACGCTTTCCTTGAGGCATTCGGGAACAAAGATGCCACACTTAAACGCCTGCGCCAGGGCGTTTCGAACAAGTCCGACCTCGACGGCGTGCTGCAGACCGACAACATCCACATCGCCACCTGCCCTGCCGGGGCTGTCACGCAGATGCTTGACGCGCTGCGCGCCAGCCCGGCGACAGCTAAGGCCAAAGCCAAGTTCATCCTCGCCACCGATGGGACGACGCTTGAGGCTGAAGACCTTACCACTGGCGAAACTGTCGCCTGTGCCTATGCCGATTTCCACGACCACTTCGGTTTCTTCCTGCCGCTCGCGGGTATCACCACCATCAAGCAGATCCGCGAAAGCGCGTTTGACATAAGGGCACCTCGATTTTTGACTGTTTTCGCGGCAACGGCATAGCAGGTTCTGCCCGAAGCGCGGCAGCGACCTTCAGCTGACCGATTGTTGCCTTGGTTTTTATGATCTGCCGCCCATTTCGCCTCGCGGACCTTCGGTTCAGGGCCGTTTTTAGCGATGCGCGGGGCGATCTGCGTCCTTGGCCGACCGTTTTCAGGCTGGGTGCGGGTTGATGCGACCCAGTTGGCCGAGGCGGCGCATGTTGTAGGCGAGATTCTTCATGCCGACTTTGGCCTTCGCCCGCACCAAGCCGATGGTGCGCACCAGGGTGCCGCCCATGTCGTTGGCCTGCGCGCCGAAGATGTGCTCAACCCGGACCCGCACGGTGGATTTGGTGCGGTTGCTGCCCTTGGCCTGGTCGGTCAGCGGCTTGCCCCGATTGCCCTTGCGGTGGATGTGGCTTTTCAGTTTTAAGGCGCGGAGTTTGGCCTCCATCTCCTCGGACCGATAAGCAGCATCCGCCCACACGCCAGACCCGGTGTTGCCCTGCATCAGCAGATGATCCACTGCCTGGCTGTCATGCACAGCGGCGTCGGTGACGTGGTAGCGCCGGACCAGCTTATGCGTGCGGTCCACATTCACATGGTTCTTGTAGCCGTAGTGGCTCTTGCCGTGCTTTTTCGTCCAACGTGCGTCCACATCCTTTTGCACCCGTTTCGCTGGCTTATCAGCCCAATCCTCGGGGACCTCGCCCTTCTTGATCGTTGCGTTTTCATCGCGCGTGTTGTGATTGCGCGGCACCGGCACGATGGAGGCGTCCAGGATCTGACCGCCGCGCGCAATGTAGCCCCGCCGCGCCAAATGACCGTCAAACAACCCGAACAACTCCTCCACCTTGCCGGCCTGCGCCAGCGCATCGCGATACAGCCACACCGTCTTGGCGTCGGGCACCCGGTCACCAAGGCCCAACCCCAGGAAGCGCATAAAGGAAAGCCGGTCGCGGACCTGATATTCGATCTGATCATCCGACAGGTTGTAAAGCGCGCTCAGAACCAGCGTCTTGAACATCAGCACCGCATCTATCGGCTTGCGCCCCGCGCGGGACTTGCGATCCGCAACAGGCTTGCGCCAGACCCGCTCAAGAGCCGGACGAAACTCCTCCCACGGCACGACGGCATCAATTTCGACCAGCGGATCCCTTTTGGCATCGAGGCTCGCGTAACGGTCCGAAAGATCGAAAAAACCCATCTGCGCCATCGTTGCATCCCCAATGCCAGTTCACTGTCTCACCATACCGAAGTGCGGGGGATGGGGCAATTTATAGAGGTGCCCATAAAGGCAACCGGCCGCCTGAACCGGCTTTATGTCGAGCTGCTGAAAGACAACCCGGACTGGGGTACCGAGGCGCGTCGCCATGACATGAACCACTTCGTGGCGCGGCTGATCTTTTGCTTTTTTGCCGAAGACACCGGCATCTTCCATTCCGAGGGGCTGTTCACCACCACCGTCAGCCAGTTCAGCGACAAGGATTCCGGCAACACGAACTGGGTCATCAGCGAAATCTTTCGCGGCATGAACACAAAGCTGGGCGATCGCGCTGCCTCTGACCTGCGGAACTGGGCCAATGCCTTTCCCTACGTGAACGGCGGGCTCTTTTCCGGCGATGCCGATGTTCCGCGCTTTTCCAAGATTGCGCGCAGCTACCTGTTGCACATCGGCAGCCTCGACTGGACCAAGATCAACCCGGACATCTTCGGGTCGATGATTCAGGCGGTCGCGGATGAGGGGGAGCGATCGGCCCTCGGGATGCACTACACATCCGTGCCGAATATCCTGAAGGTGCTGAACCCGCTGTTCCTCGACGATCTGCGCGCACAGATGGACGAGGCCGCCGACAACCCCCGCAAACTGCTGAACCTGCGCAATCGCATGGCCAAGATCAGGGTGTTTGACCCCGCCTGCGGATCGGGCAACTTCCTTGTCATCGCCTACAAGGAGATGCGGGCGATCGAGGCGGTGATCAACCAGCGCCGGGGCGAGGCGGATCGCAAATCTGACATTCCCAAGACCAACTTTCGCGGGATTGAGCTGCGCGACTTTGCCGCCGAAATTGCCCGCCTGGCGCTGATCATCGCCGAGTTTCAATGCGACGTCACCTATCGCGGCGCTGTGCAGGCGCGGACCGAGTTCCTGCCGCTGAACGCGCAGAACTGGATCACCCAGGGTAACGCCCTGCGGCTGGACTGGCTGTCGATCTGCCCGCCCACGGGCACGGGGGTGCGGTATCACGCCGAGGATCTGTTCCACACGCCACTGGATCAGGCGCAGATTGATTTCGAGAATGAGGGCGGCGAGACGTATATTTGCGGGAACCCGCCGTATGTGGGGGCAACAACCAAGGCACCCAAAGGCGCAAGCATTCAAGAGCGCAAGCGGCTAAAGCAGGAGGATGAGAGCAGAAAATCAGATTTGAAGTCCATCTTTGACGGCCGTGTTTCGACTTGGAAGTCACTCGACTACGTTGCTGGATGGTTTATGAAGGCCGCTGATTACGGGCGGAAAACGGGCACAATCGCTGCATTCGTTTCTACCAACTCGATCTGCCAAGGACAGCAAGTTGCTAGTCTCTGGCCACTTATTTCCCGAGCGTGCAACGATATCTGCTTTGCTCATACGAGTTTCAAATGGGCGAACTTAGCAAAGAATAATGCCGGTGTTACTGTGGTAATAGTTGGATTCACATGTTTGCCGGTTACGAATAGACGACTGTATTCAATTGATCGAGAGGGAAATACTTCAGTCAAGGACGTTGAGGCAATCAACTATTATCTTGCTCCCGCACAGAATGTGATTGTTGAAAAGCGCAGTGCGCCACTTAGCGCACTTTCTCAAATGACTAAGGGAAGCGCGCCAACTGACGGCGGCAACCTTCTACTTGATCGCGAAGAGATTACTGCTCTTAAGTTTCACCCAAAGACCCGTCAGGAAGTCGTTCGCCAGTTTATTGGCTCTGATGACTCCATCAACGGGAAAATCCGATACTGTTTGTGGCTCTCGGAATATGCTGTCAGCCAACTATCTGGAAACGCTGAGATTTCAAGACGATTAGCGGCAACACAGAGTATGAGGCTTGAAAGCGACAAAACGCAGACCAACGCCTTGGCGAAAAGGCCATTCATGTTTGGAGAAATACGTCAAATCGGAACCGAGTTACCATTCGTCATTCCGCGACACACCTCAGAAAATCGCGAATACTTGCCATTTGTAGTAGGCAAGGTTGGCGACATTGTTGGCGATAGTGCCTCGGCCCTTTACGATGCTCCGCTTTGGAATTTGGCGATCTACGCAAGCAGGACTCATCTCGCTTGGATTGCAACAGTGTGCGGAAAGATTAAGACGGACTACCGTTACTCCAACACTCTCGGCTGGAACACCTTCCCCGTCCCCACCCTCACCGAAAAGAACAAATCCGACCTGACCGCCTGCGCCGAAAACATCCTCCTCGCCCGAGAGGCGCATTTTCCAGCCACCATCGCCGACCTCTACGACCCCGAAAAGATGCCAGAAAACCTGCGCGCCGCCCATGACCGCAACGACGAAACGCTTGAGCGCATCTACATCGGCCGTCGCTTCAAGAACGACACCGAACGGCTGGAAAAACTGTTCGAGATGTACACGAAAATGACCAAGAAGGTGACCGCATGATGACTCCCGCCGAAGCGATTGTGGCCTCACCACCCAACGTATGGTTGACAAGCTTCTATGGTTTCAACCCATCAAGTTGGGGTTTTTTGGGTTTTTCGAATAAAGGTCAACGTGACCATTTTGTACGCGAAACCAAGCCTGGGGCGCTGGTTGTGATCTACGGCCACAAGAGCAAAGCACCCAAAGAACAACGGGGGCAGATCATCGGCATCCAGCAGGTCTCACATCGTGTAAACTTTGCCAAAGCATTCATGGACCCGGTTGCTTGGGCAACAAAAGAAGCGGACGCTGAAACTATGGGGAAGTGGGACCTTGCTGTTAAGGCAACTCGGGCATGGCACGTTGCCCCAGAATCCTATGCCTTGATCGATCACTTTGCAGATGAAACTTACACTTCGGGTCGTGCGCAAGTTATTGGTTCGCTCGGGATGCGACTGACGGCGAAAGAATCTCAAAAGCTTTTCGATCTTATTTTGGTGGAAACGTCAGTTTTCGGTGAAATCGAAGTTGATGCCGCATCACCGGTTCAGGGCAGCATATTGTTGCAACCTTCGAAGCCGGGCCCAGTGTCTCAGAATGGCTATTTTACGCGAGAGTCAGAAGGTCCAAAACAGCTTTATATACTTAAGCTCAATGGCGACCGGCGTGTATTTTTGGGGAAACCGACAAACGGGCAGTCAATTATTAAAGTGGGATTTTCAGTGAGTCCTCTGTCACGGCGCGATGGACTGAACGCTGCGTTGCCCGCAGGATTGTTTTCATGGACGGCATTGCACTCCAACGACTTAGAGGGCGAAGGTCCTTATCCTTCGTCCAAACATGCTCTGGCTGGAGAATCTGAGATGAAGCGGCTCCTTGTTGAGCACGGCGATTCACTTGGCGGTGAGTTCTTTCTTGCTAGTCCTTCGGCGATCCAAACGGCTTGGGACTCGGCGAGGAAAGTTTCGAAAGGAATTTCAAATGCGTAAGTCCGTCCCCTCCGTCTCGGTCACCTATGCAAGCACCGGCAAGGACCAAAGCCCGAACGAGTTAGGCATGCGTCCGATGCAGGAACGCGCTTATGACAAGCGCGGCGAGCCCTATCTGCTGATCAAATCGCCGCCCGCCTCTGGCAAATCCCGTGCGCTGATGTTCATCGCCCTCGACAAGCTGCACAATCAGGGCCTGAAGCAGGCAATCATCACGGTGCCCGAACGCTCGATCGGCTCCAGCTTTAACGACGAGCCGCTGACCGAGTTCGGGTTCTGGGCCGACTGGCGGGTGGAGCCGAAATGGAACCTGTGCAACGCGCCGGGATCGGATGGCGGTAAAGCAAATGCTGTCGGCGCCTTCCTTGCCAGTGATGATCGTGTGCTGGTCTGCGCCCACGCCACGTTTCGCAACGCGGTCGAGAAATACGGGATCGAGGCCTTCGATGACCGGCTGATCGCTGTAGATGAATTTCACCACGTCTCTGCCAACCCGGACAACCGGCTCGGCCAGCACCTCGGGGCGCTGATCGCCCGCGACAAGGTGCATGTGGTCGCCATGACGGGATCATATTTCCGCGGTGATGCCGAGGCCGTTCTGGCCCCCCATGACGAGTCGAAATTCGACACCGTCACCTATACCTATTACGAGCAGCTGAACGGGTATAAATATCTGAAATTGCTGGATATCGGGTATTATTTCTACTCCGGCTCCTATGCCGACGATATCCTGAAGGTTCTGGACCCTGACGAGAAGACGATCATCCACATCCCCAACGTGAACTCCCGCGAAAGCACCAAGGACAAGCACCGCGAGGTCGAGCACATCATCGATGCGCTGGGCGACTGGCAGGGCCTTGACCCGGTGACTGGCTTTCAACTGGTGATGCGTCCCGACGGCCGGGTGCTGCGCATCGCCGATCTGGTCGACGACGAAGGGCCCAAGCGGGACAAGGTATCGGCGGGGCTGAAAGACCCAGCGCAGAAGATGAACCGTGATCATGTGGACATCATCATCGCGCTTGGCATGGCAAAAGAGGGGTTTGACTGGATCTGGTGCGAACACGCGCTGACCGTCGGCTATCGCGCCTCTCTAACCGAAATAGTGCAGATCATCGGCCGCGCTACCCGCGATGCCCCGGGCAAGACCCGCGCCCGCTTTACCAACCTGATTGCCGAACCGGATGCATCGTCGGAGACCGTGACAGAGGCGGTGAACGATACGCTGAAGGCCATCGCCGCCAGCCTGCTGATGGAACAGGTGTTGGCGCCGCGTTTCGAGTTCAAACCCAAGGTGGCAACGAACGTCGCCACCGAGGGGTTCGACTATGGGGCCGATGGCTATGATCCGAAAAAGTGCAATGTCGGCTTCAACGAGGAAAGCGGCAAGTTCCAGATCGAGATCAAGGGATTGATTGAGCCGAAAAGCAAGGAGGCCGAGCGCATCTGCCAGCAGGATCTGAACGAAGTGATAACCGCCTTTGTGCAGGACAAGACCACGATCGAGCGCGGGCTGTTCGATGAGGAACTTGTGCCCGAAGAGCTGACCCAAGTGCGTATGGGCAAGATCATCAAGGCGCGCTACCCGGACCTTGACGATCAGGATAGCGAGGCTGTGCGCCAACACGCCGTTGCAGCTCTGAACCTGACGCAGCAGGCGAAGGCCGTTGCTTTGACAGGTGCTGTGACCGAGGCGATCGGCAACACGGCGCTGATCGACGGCGTGCGCAAGTTCGCGATGGACGTGCGCGAGCTGGATATCGACCTGATCGACCGGATCAATCCATTCGGCGAGGCCTATGCCATCCTCGCCAAGACCATGAGTGAAGAAAGCCTGAAACAGGTTGCTTCGGTAATTTCTGCCAAGAAGGTGAACCTCACACCAGATGAAGCCCGCGACCTTGCGAAACGGGCCCTGAAGTTCAAGCAGGATCGAGGACGGCTGCCTTCGATCACATCGCAGGACGCATGGGAAAAGCGGATGGCCGAGGGTGTTGCCTACCTCGCCCGGATGAAAGCGGAGGCTGCCCATGGCTGACTTTAATGATGACGATGACGCACTCCTTGCCGAACTAGGCGTCGAGGTCGTACCAAAGAAGGCATCCAGCCGGACGCCGCGCGAAGAACGGATCATTGCTGGTTTTGAGGAGGTTCAGCGCTTCTTTGATGAGCACGGCCATGCCCCTCGCCATGACGATGCCCTTGATATCTTCGAGCGCCTCTATGCCGTGCGGCTGGATCGTCTGCGCGACCTTGCCGAATGCCGGGAAATCCTTGAGCCGCTCGATCATCAAGGGCTTTTGTCTGGGCAAGCGGCGGATTTATCGGCCGAAACAGATGATCTTGATGATGATGCCCTGCTTGCTGAACTTGGTGTGGAAGTCGCAACTGCCAGCATCACAGAGCTTCGCCACGTGCGGTCAAGTGTCGAAAAGCGCGCGGCCGAGGAGATTGCCAATCGAGACAAGTGCGAGGACTTCGAGACCTTTAAGCCTATCTTTGAACAGGTTCAGAAAGAGCTGAATGCTGGCATACGCACCTCGCGGCCCTTTGAGCTCAAGGCAGAAATTCGGCCTGGCAGTTTCTTTATCGTAAGTGGCCAGAAAGCATATGTCGCCGAAATGGACGACGTGTTCACAAATGCCCAAGGACGCACTGATGCCCGGCTTCGTGTGATTTTCGACAACGGCACCCAAAGCAATATGCTGATGCGCTCGCTTCAACGATCGCTGAACAAGGACGACGCAGGCAGGCGTATCACCGATCCCACGGCAGGGCCCTTGTTTGCTGATCACACCGCGGACGGGGACGAGGCGAGCGGCACCGTTTATGTCCTGCGCAGCAAGTCCGACCATCCCACTGTCGCGGCCAACCGCAAACTGGTGCACAAGATCGGCGTGACCAACATGAGCGTCAAGCAGCGTATTGCAGCGGCAAGATTGCAGCCAACATTTCTGCTCGCCGATGTCGAGGTGGTCGCCACGTATGAGCTTTACAACATCAACCGAACCAAGCTGGAGAAGCTGATCCACCGCATCTTTGACGTTGCCCGCCTCGACATTGAGATCAGTGACCGTTTTGGCAATCCCGTCGTTCCTCGTGAATGGTTTCTAGTGCCTCTGTTCGCGATCGACGAAGCGGTCGAAAAGATCAGGGACGGGACGATTTCTAACTACGTTTATGACCCGCAATCGGCCAAGCTGATCGAAAGACAGGGACAATGAAAGTTCGAGGGCAGCACTTTGAGTGACATCAAGCTTTTCCGCATTGGCGCAGGCACGGTTAGCGAACTGACCGGAACGACGGACACGGTCGAAAAGTCGGTCCAGATATTGTTCGAAACCAATCTCGAACCTTTGCTGGGCGTTCGATTTCTTGCCACCGAATTCACCACCACGCACGGAGGCCGCATCGATACGCTGGGCCTAGATGAAAACGGCTGCCCAGTAATCGTGGAATACAAGCGGGCCTCAAATGAGAACGTGATCAATCAGGGGCCGTTCTACCTCGACTGGCTCATGGATCACCGCAAAGATTTTCAGTGGCTGGTGCTGGAAAAATTGGGCAAGAACGCCGCCGATGCGGTCGACTGGTCCGCCCCGCGGCTGATTTGCATCGCCGGTGATTTCAATCGCTACGATGATCACGCGGTCAAGCAAATCCAGCGCAATATCGAGCTGATCCGGTATCGCCGCTTCGGGGGCGATCTGCTGATGCTTGATCTTGTGGCGGCAATATCTGTGAAAGGGGTGTCGGTTCCGGGAGGGACAGGCAATGGCGCGGTGGCTGTCCCGGGCAAGTACAAGACGATCGGCACCGTCATGACAGAACTGGATGCCGCCATGAACGATAGGTTCGAGGCACTTCGGGCCCACCTGACCGCGCTGGGCGATGATGTGCAGGAAACAACGCTGAGGTTCTACATCGCGTTCAAGCGGATCAAGAATTTTGCCTGTGTGGAGTTTCGCCCGACAACTGGCAAGATTCTGATCTTTCTGAAGGTCGACCCCACAACAGTGTCGATTGAGCATGGCTTCACCCGGGATGTCTCGACAGTAGGCCATTTCGGCACCGGCGATCTGGAAATCACCTTGACCACCGCAGATGATCTGGAACGGGCAAAGCCTCTGATCGAGCGCAGCTACGGGGCTTCCTGAATGGGCATCAACCTCGTCCTCGCCGTGACCGACTGGAATTGGTTCGATATGCTCCGGCAGAAGCGGGATTTGGCAGAGGTCAACTTTTGGGCGCCGTCGGGTGGGAATTTCAAGGCATTGACGCCGGGCGAACTCTTCTTGTTCAAACTGCACTCGCCTCGCAACTTCGTTGTCGGTGGCGGTGTATTCGCATATGGGCACCTCGATTTTTGACTGTTTTCGCGGCAACGGCATAGCAGGTTCTGCCCGAAGCGCGGCAGCGACCTTCAGCTGACCGATTGTTGCCTTGGTTTTTATGATCTGCCGCCCATTTCGCCTCGCGGACCTTCGGTTCAGGGCCGTTTTTAGCGATGCGCGGGGCGATCTGCGTCCTTGGCCGACCGTTTTCAGGCTGGGTGCGGGTTGATGCGACCCAGTTGGCCGAGGCGGCGCATGTTGTAGGCGAGATTCTTCATGCCGACTTTGGCCTTCGCCCGCACCAAGCCGATGGTGCGCACCAGGGTGCCGCCCATGTCGTTGGCCTGCGCGCCGAAGATGTGCTCAACCCGGACCCGCACGGTGGATTTGGTGCGGTTGCTGCCCTTGGCCTGGTCGGTCAGCGGCTTGCCCCGATTGCCCTTGCGGTGGATGTGGCTTTTCAGTTTTAAGGCGCGGAGTTTGGCCTCCATCTCCTCGGACCGATAAGCAGCATCCGCCCACACGCCAGACCCGGTGTTGCCCTGCATCAGCAGATGATCCACTGCCTGGCTGTCATGCACAGCGGCGTCGGTGACGTGGTAGCGCCGGACCAGCTTATGCGTGCGGTCCACATTCACATGGTTCTTGTAGCCGTAGTGGCTCTTGCCGTGCTTTTTCGTCCAACGTGCGTCCACATCCTTTTGCACCCGTTTCGCTGGCTTATCAGCCCAATCCTCGGGGACCTCGCCCTTCTTGATCGTTGCGTTTTCATCGCGCGTGTTGTGATTGCGCGGCACCGGCACGATGGAGGCGTCCAGGATCTGACCGCCGCGCGCAATGTAGCCCCGCCGCGCCAAATGACCGTCAAACAACCCGAACAACTCCTCCACCTTGCCGGCCTGCGCCAGCGCATCGCGATACAGCCACACCGTCTTGGCGTCGGGCACCCGGTCACCAAGGCCCAACCCCAGGAAGCGCATAAAGGAAAGCCGGTCGCGGACCTGATATTCGATCTGATCATCCGACAGGTTGTAAAGCGCGCTCAGAACCAGCGTCTTGAACATCAGCACCGCATCTATCGGCTTGCGCCCCGCGCGGGACTTGCGATCCGCAACAGGCTTGCGCCAGACCCGCTCAAGATGCGGATTTCGCGGAGAATGGGCGCTGATTTCGCGCGATCGTGGGCACGCGTTTCGCGCCATTCTGGGCAGTCATTTCACGGGATCGTGGGCAGGCTGGCCGACGCTTTCATGGAGTCAGGCTTGAACGATTTGGTCAAGCTTTTTTGTGACGGCGGAGCGCCTGCGCAGGCTTTCACCTGAGAGGGTGAGGCGGTGTGCGTTGTGAACGAGGCGGTCGAGGATGGCATCTGCGAGCGTTGGGTCGCCGATGGCTTCGTGCCACTGGTCAACGGGGAGTTGGCTTGTGACGATGGTGGAAGCGCGGCCGTGGCGGTCTTCGAGGATTTCCAGCAGGTCACGGCGCTCCGGGGCGGTGAGGACGGCGAGGCCCCAATCGTCAATGATCAGCACATCCATGCGGGCGATGGTTTTGAGGATGCGTTCATGGCGGCCATCGCCACGGGCCAGAGCAAGGGCCTCGAACATGCGCGGCGCACGTTGATAGAGGACGGGCCGCCCATCCCGGCACGCCTTGTGGCCAAGGGCGCAGGCGATCCAGCTTTTGCCCAAACCGGTCGGCCCGGTTATCAGCAGGTTCTCGTGCCGGGCGATCCAGCCGCCATCGGCAAGATGCGCCATGACACTGCGGTCAAGACCACGTGGGCTGCGCAGGTCCAGATCCTCGACGCTGGCATCTTGGCGCAGAGCCGCAAACTTGAGCCGGGAGGCCAGTTTCTTGGTGTCGCGCTCTGCAGCCTCGCGGTCGACCAGCAGGCCGAGACGCTCTTCGAACGAGAGGGCGTCGAAGGCGGTTGACCTGCGTTGTTCTTCGAGCGCCGATGCAATGCCGGTCAGGCCGAGCGCCAACAGTCGGTCGTGGGTGGGATGGGTCAGCATTTTAGTCCTTTCTCAATGGTAATAGCTGCCGCCACGAATGTTGGCGTGCTGGAGGGGGGCGACCTCTTCGGAGCCTTCCAGGAAGGCGCGATCGAGGCCGGTCTTGAGGATCGAACGAATGGAGGTGACGGTGCGGGCCCGGATGGTCACACCCCGCTGGCAGGCCGCATCAACGCGCTCCGGCCCATAGGTTTTGACCAAGGCCAGCACACCCAGGCAGGTGCGGAACCCCTGTTCAGGATGGGGGCGGTCAGCCATCACCATCTCGCAAAAGGCGGCGACGGCGGGGCCGGTCTTGGTTGCCTGCGCCAGCATTCTGGCCGGGGTCCATTCGGCAAAGCGACGATGGGCCGATGGCATATGGTCGGCCACGGTGACATGGCTGCGCCGCCCCGGGGTGCGCACGTGGCTCGCAACCCTCTGACCACGATGGAATATCTCGACCGTCTGGCCGCTTGTGCGAACATCGACCTCTTGTTTGATCAGCGCGAAGGGCACGGAATACCATGAGCTGTCGACCTCAACGTGATAGTCGGGTGCCACGCGGGCGCGCTTCCAGCGGGCGAAGACATAAGGTTCGGGCGGTAGGGGCTGAAGATTGGGCCGATCCAAAGTGGCAAACAGATCGGCGCGGCTGGCGCCATAGCCGCGCATCACGCGCATGTTCAACTCGTCCAGCAGCCGCCGGATCGCCACGTTCAACTCGGCCAATGAGAAGAACCGGTGGTTCCGCAGCCGCGCCAGAATCCAGCGTTGTGCCACTTGGACAGCCACTTCCACCTTCGCCTTGTCCCGGGGTTTGCGCGGCCGGGCGGGCAGAACGGCGGTGCCATAATGCGCCGCCATCTCGGCATAGGTCCGGTTCAGCCCCGGATCAAACCGGTCTGCCTTGATCACGGCGGACTTCAGATTGTCCGGAACCACCGCCTTTGGCACGCCGCCCAGAAAGGCGAACATCCGGATATGCGCGAGGATCCAATCTTCCAACCCCTCCGATGCCACCGCCTCGGCATAGGTGTGATTCGATGCCCCCATTGCCGCCACGAACAGCTTCATGGCCCGCGCTTCGCCGGTCGTGGGGTCGATCACGTCGATGGTGTCGCCGGCAAAGTCGACGAACACCTTCTCGCCGCCCACATGTGTCTGGCGCATCGTCGGGCGCACCCGACCCTTCCAAGCCTCGTAATGCGTGCAAAACCAAGTATAGGCAAAACCCCCGGGGTGCGCGGCACGGTATTCTTCCCAGAGCAGCATCCGCGTCACCCCAGGGCGGCGCAACTCGCGGTCAATCTCCGCCCAGTCGGGCACAAGCCGCTCCGCGTCCGGCACCGTGGGCGGGGCTGGAAACAAAAGAAGTTCAAGGCTGTCGTCATCGATCCCCTCCGGCAAGGGCCACGTGAGCCCGGCATGACGCGCCCGTTGGGTGTAGCTTCCGACGCTCCCCTTGCTCAGACCGAGGGAAGCGGCAATGGACCGCTCGCTCAGGCCTTGCCCAAGCTTCAATCGCAAAACATCTCGTATCCGGCGCATGTTCAATCGTCCTGTCGGCATCAAGCCACCCCTTCATTCCTGAAGGCGCAACTATCCTCAATTTGCCGACCAGACCTGCCCGCGATCCCGCGAAATCAGTGCCCAGCTTCACGCGAAATGACTGCCCATGATCCCGTGAAATCGATGCCCACCATCAAGCGAAACACGCACTCAAGAGCCGGACGAAACTCCTCCCACGGCACGACGGCATCAATTTCGACCAGCGGATCCCTTTTGGCATCGAGGCTCGCGTAACGGTCCGAAAGATCGAAAAAACCCATCTGCGCCATCGTTGCATCCCCAATGCCAGTTCACTGTCTCACCATACCGAAGTGCGGGGGATGGGGCAATTTATAGAGGTGCCCATATGCCAACGTGCTCCCTTGTTCCCTTGCATGGTCGGCGTTTGGCGAGGCGAACGGCGCCCAATCCTCGCAGGAGATGCGTGCCAGGATCGCCCACTACAAGCGCGCTGACCCAAATGATCGGAGCGACTTTCCTATCGGTTGCCGCATCCTGACCCAGCCGTTCTTTTTCGAAGAGGCTGACTGGATGCCCATTCCGGCCAGTTGGTCGCCGAACATCGTTTCATTCAAGACCTACAACACCGATGCCCCCGATGGGCTTAGTATGTGGCATGCGGTCGACGAACGGCTTTCCAGTGCCAGCATGCCAGGCATGGCTGAGCCCGCAGTGCGGTATGGTGAGCCTCACTTGGTCCGTCCAAGGCTGGGGCAGGGCGCATTCAGGGTGCTTGTGACCGATATCTATCATCGGCGCTGTGCGATCACGAAAGAGAAGACTTTGCCAGCCCTAGAAGCCGCCCACATCCGCCCCTACGCCGATGGTGGTGTGCATGAGGCCCGCAACGGATTGCTTTTGCGCCGAGACATTCACAGCCTTTTCGACGCGGGGTATGTAACGGTCACTCCGGAGCTTCGTTTTGAAGTCAGCGGGCGAATTCGGGAGGAGTTCGACAATGGCATCCACTACTATGCTCTGCACGGTCAAACGATCGATTTGCCTGAAGTCCTGAACCACCGTCCCGATCCGGCGGCTCTTTCTTGGCACAACGAGTATCGCTTCAACGGGTAGTCGATCGGCTTTGCCAACGCATGCAAGTGACAGCGATTTTTCTGGGTCAACAATAGGTCAACCTGTTTAACTACTTCGTTCCCCGTTTGGACCCGTCCGCTGCGGTTGGCTGCGGCAAAGCGCGGTTGGAAATCGTTTTGAGATCAAACTCTTATCTCGTAACGTACTGAAGTCAAACGAGAACGCAACTCCCGGGAGATTCGGCTCATAACCTGAAGGTCGTAGGTTCAAATCCTACTCCCGCAACCAAATTATACAAATAAAACAGTAACTTAAAAGTTGACTGTTTTACTTGTGTATAAGTCGTCCGCATTTTGGTCAACACCTGGTCAACATTTGACGAGTCCCCCTCCCTGAAACGCGCGGGGGGCGTGTAGCAGAGAAGCAGTTCGTTGCCATTCAGCGGCAGTCGAGCACGATGCCTCAGTGTTTTTTGAGGGGGAAGGTACGATTTCCCTGTGGCGGCGATTGGCGGAGGGGACGGGACTGACATCCACCCCATCTCTGGCTGGTAAGTTACTGATATTATTTCCTATTTATTTTGGCGCAGAATATTGCGGTTTATTCCCCCTCAAACTTGGCAATGACGCTGGTTGCAGTGGAGTTCCCCTCAATCAATATAGAAATTGGCGCTATCAGCTTGGCACAGGCAATAGCCGTCAAGGGATATCTGCATCGACCCCATCTCTATCGTCCAACATGTCGCCTCCTTCCAATCGGTTTGACCCGCCGCGCCTTGGGAACTATAGAAAGATCATCCGTTGGGGTGCCGTAATGGCTGAGAGACAAAAGCCGACCCATCGAACCTGATCCGGGTCATGCCGGCGGAGGGAACGGAGCAAAGCTGTGGCAATCGCAGCCTTTCACCACCGTGTCCCCACGCCAGGGGAATCGGGTGAAGGATTATGCTTTGATGAGGTTGGCGAGATAGTCATTGTCCCAGGCGGCGGTTTTGAGTCGCAGTCGGATTGAATCCCGGCCCGGGATTTTGCGTGCGAGGTTGGCGGCCATGTATTTGATTGTGAAGAAGTTCTCGGGGGCCTGATCGGTTCGGACGCGGCTTTCGTCATCCTTGAAGGCCATGTCGAGAACCCAGTGCAGGCTGTTCTCAATGGCCCAATGGTCGCGCACCATGGGTGCGAGTTCGGTGGCGTTCAGCGGCGATGATGTGAGGTAAAGCCGGGTCTCGCACTCGGATTTGGCGCCGATTTCGCGGGTGCTGTCGATCACGATCACGGCTTTCAAGCCAGGCCAGTCATGGCGGTCCTGCAGCCATCCGACATCGTGTATCAGGGTTGCGTGCCGTGTTTCGATCCGGCCATGATCGGCGTCAATCGTCTGGCAGGTGCTGATTTTCGCTTGGGCGAAGTTGACAGATTTCTGTTCTTTTACAAACAGTTCGATGTCACTGTGCAAGCTGACCTGGTTCCCCTTCAGCGCCAGAATGTAATCGGCCCCCTTGTCGATGATCTTGCGCGCGATCTCGCGTTGACAGCCCATGGCATCGATCGTGACCACGGCCCCCTTGATCGATAGCAGGTCCAGAAGTGCCGGGATGGCGGTGATCTCGTTTGACTTGGCATCGGTTTTCACCTGAGCCAGAACCAACCGTTCGCGGGCGGCAAAGGCCGAGACCGTGTGCAGCGCATCCCTGGCCCCCTTCCTGCCGCTGCGCCGTGACGTCTTGCCATGAATGGCAATCACCCTGGCAGGGGTTCCGGTCAGGCCCGCCACCCAAGCCACGAAACAGCGCCGGAACGCCTGAGCGTCAAGTGCCGCAAAAAGATCACCCAGGTGGTCATGCGACGGCGTACCGTTGTGGAAGGGCCGAAAGCGGCGCAAAAGCTCAAGCTTCTTCTCGCCAAAGCGCGCGATGTCGGTGAAACCTTCCGCCCCGGCCAACACCGCCATCAGCGCAAGAAGCAGAACCTCATCCAAAGGGTAAGCCACCTTCCCCGCCTGCCGGTGATCCGGCATCTCGTTGAAATAACCAAGAAAAACCGTCGCCTCAACCGCAGCAGCCAAAGCCGCCCCCGAATTCTCCATCGCAACCCTCCATGCCAAGCAATATGGAAAGTCACTGATTCACCACTTCAGACGTTTGTCACCCCCTACTTCACCCGATTGCCCTGACTACAGGGCGAAAAACGCTTGATCTGTCGGCAAAATTCGGCAATCTCTCCATCAAGCGTCATGCCACTTCCCGCATTTCCCAAGTAACTTGATGTTTTCACACATCAGATTGCCAGTAACGTGTTATATTTCAGCATGTTAATCGGGCTGAAGGTGGCGGATTATGGATCACCCAGAGGGTGCACGCGAAACGGGTGATGGGCGACTTGGTTTTGACCGCCGGGTGCGGCTGGAATTTCGTGGCACGCAGCTCAGTTCCGACGGCGGTCTTCTAGTGATGCGCGAGTTGGATGACGCGCTTGGGCTGTCGGACCTCGCGTCCGATGTCTTGCGCGACAGCCGCACCGGCAAGAACACCGTCCACCGGCTTGACGGGCTGTTCCGGCAATCGGTCTATGGACGGTTGGCGGGGTATGAAGATGTCAACGACGCCGACCGCCTGTCCCTCGATCCGGTCATGCGCCAAGTCGTAGGTGGGCGTGCAGTGGATGCGCAGGCTGCCTCGGCCTCGCAAATGGGGCGGTTCGAGACTGAGACGCTGGCCCTGCCCACGAACCGGGCGGCGCTGGCAGACCTGAACGGCCAATGGATCGACCGCTTCCACGACCGCAACGGGCTGAAGTATATCGTGCTGGACATGGACAGTTCTGTCAGCCCCACCCATGGCGACCAGGAGGGCTCGGCCTGGAACGGGCATTTTGACTGCACCTGCTATCACCCGAACTTCTTGTTTAACCAGTTCGGCATGTTGGAACGCTGCGCCCTGCGCAATGGCAACGTCCACAGTGCTGACAGCTGGCAGGATGTGCTCGATCCTGTCATCGCCCGATATGCCATGCGCGACCTCATGCGCTTCTTCCGTGCCGACGCCGCCTATGCGATCCCCGCGATCTACGCGCGGCTGGAAGAGACGGGCTATTTATACACCATCCGGTTGCCCTCCAATGCAGTGCTCAAGGAGAAGATCGCGCATCGACTGACCCGGCCTGTGGGGCGTCCGTCGCTGACCAAGGTCAAGCGCATCTACGAGGACATCGAGTATCAGGCGCAAAGCTGGGATAAGCCACGCCGGGTGATCGCCAAGATCGAATGGCATCCGGGCGAGCTGTTCCCAAAAGTCGGCTTCATCGTCACCAATATGCCGATGGATCCGGACTGGGTGGTGAGCTTCTACAACCAGCGTGGCACCGCCGAGCAGCACCTTCTCGGGACATTGCTGCGCAATACCCTGCCAGGCAATGCATCAAGGAAGGCAAATACGCCTTCCGCTGGACGCGGCTGTCATGCAAGCGGTTTCGTGACAATGAGGTCCGGCTGCAACTGCACGCGCTGGCCTACAACCTGGCAACGTTCCTGCGCTGCATCGAGCTCCCAGAGGCCATGGCCAACTGGTCGCTGACCAGCCTGCAACTGAAGCTGATCAAGATGGGTGCCCGCGTCGTGCGTCACGCCCGCGCCATCACCTTCCAGCTGGCCGAAGTCGCGGTCACCGGCCGGATGGTCAGGGCCATCCTCACTGTGATCCACCGCCTTCGAGCACCTCCGTCATGTGCGTGACAGCGATCCTGACAGAAACTGAACGAAAGCGGCAGGACAGTTCTGTCCACCGCGCTGAAGAACGGCGATGCTGGGCCAGAATGATGCGAGTTTGCGGCCCGACCTGCCCGCATTCGAACGTTCTCGCGCACGCAAACGCCGCTCAGGGCCCAAAACGCTTGATCTGTCGGCAAAATTAGGCGATTTTGCCATCAAGCGGCTGGCCACTTGGGGAATGTCGGTATTTATAGTCTAAGGAAAGAAAAACCATGAAGGCATTTAAGGTTAACGAGGCTGCTGGCGGCCATCACTCGCAGCGCGACCCAAAAGTTGCAGCTTCTTCTGATACCCGCGACAAGCGCTCTGTCTTGACACCTGATAGGACGCGTCCGATTCTTGGCGCGATTGCAGTGTCGTTGATTGCCGCTGGTGTGGCCGAGGCGCAAACGGTCCCCGACGGATACGTTGTGCTCACGTCTGATATGGGGGTCGTATCCGTCCGCGTAACAGACAGTGGCACGCTGGAAGTGACGATGTCGGACGGATCCGTGCATGCCTATGGGGCTGGTTCTTATACCATCACAGAAGGGGGTGTGATCGCCGTCACTGACAGCGTTGCAGCCGAGATCGCCGCTCTGGCCGAAAGTCTGTCTGGTGTGGGCGTTTTGGCCGGCGCGGTTGCGGGTCTTGTCGGTGTCGCAGCAGCTGGTGGTGGTAGTGAAGCAGAAGCGATTAATGTCCCTGCGGTGATCGCGGGTGTTTCAACCGGAGCTGTGACCGAGGATGATGCGACCTCTTTGACCACCACCGGAACCCTGACGGTGACGGATGCCGATACGGGCCAAGCGGTGTTTGCAGCACAGGAGTCGACTGCGGGCTCAAACGGGCATGGCACGTTCACGCTGGGCACGGACGGGGCCTGGAGCTATGCGGCGGACAACACGCAGGCCGCGATCCAGGCGCTTGGCACGGGCGCCACGCTGACCGACAGCTTTACGGCGGTGACGGCGGACGGAACCACACGGGTCGTGACGGTGACGATCACGGGCGTGAATGATGGCGCGGTGATCGCGGGTGTTTCAACCGGCGCTGTGACCGAGGATACCTTGGCCTCTCTGACCACCTCCGGAACCCTGACTGTGACGGATGCCGATACGGGCCAAGCGGTGTTTGCAGCACAGGAGTCGACTGCGGGCTCAAACGGGCATGGCACGTTCACGCTGGGCACGGACGGGGCCTGGAGCTATGCGGCGGACAACACGCAGGCCGCGATCCAGGCGCTTGGCACGGGCGCCACGCTGACCGACAGCTTTACGGCGGTGACGGCGGACGGAACCACACGGGTCGTGACGGTGACGATCACGGGCGTGAATGATGGCGCGGTGATCGCGGGTGTTTCAACCGGCGCTGTGACCGAGGATACCTTGGCCTCTCTGACCACCTCCGGAACCCTGACTGTGACGGATGCCGATACGGGCCAAGCGGTGTTTGCAGCACAGGAGTCGACTACGGGCTCAAACGGGCATGGCGCGTTCACGCTGGGCACGGACGGGGTCTGGACCTATGCGGCAGATAACACGCAAGCCGCGATCCAGGCGCTTGGCACGGGTGCCACGCTGACTGACGCCTTTACGGCGGTGACGGCGGACGGGACCACGCAGGTGGTTACTGTCACGATTACGGGCGTGAATGACGGTGCGGTGATCGCGGGTGTTTCAACCGGCGCTGTGACCGAGGATACCTTGGCCTCTCTGACCACCTCCGGAACCCTGACTGTGACGGATGCCGATACGGGCCAAGCGGTGTTTGCAGCACAGGAGTCGACTGCGGGCTCAAACGGGCATGGCACGTTCACGCTGGGCACGGACGGGGCCTGGAGCTATGCGGCGGACAACACGCAGGCCGCGATCCAGGCGCTTGGCACGGGCGCCACGCTGACCGACAGCTTTACGGCGGTGACGGCGGACGGAACCACACGGGTCGTGACGGTGACGATCACGGGCGTGAATGATGGCGCGGTGATCGCGGGTGTTTCAACCGGCGCTGTGACCGAGGATACCTTGGCCTCTCTGACCACCTCCGGAACCCTGACGGTGACGGATGCCGATACGGGCCAAGCGGTGTTTGCAGCACAGGAGTCGACTGCGGGCTCAAACGGGCATGGCACGTTCACGCTGGGCACGGACGGGGCCTGGAGCTATGCGGCAGATAACACGCAAGCCGCGATCCAGGCGCTTGGCACGGGCGCCACGCTGACCGACAGCTTTACGGCGGTGACGGCGGACGGAACCACACGGGTCGTGACGGTGACGATCACGGGCGTGAATGATGGCGCGGTGATCGCGGGTGTTTCAACCGGCGCTGTGACCGAGGATACCTTGGCCTCTCTGACCACCTCCGGAACCCTGACTGTGACGGATGCCGATACGGGCCAAGCGGTGTTTGCAGCACAGGAGTCGACTGCGGGCTCAAACGGGCATGGCACGTTCACGCTGGGCACGGACGGGGCCTGGAGCTATGCGGCGGACAACACGCAGGCCGCGATCCAGGCGCTTGGCACGGGCGCCACGCTGACCGACAGCTTTACGGCGGTGACGGCGGACGGAACCACACGGGTCGTGACGGTGACGATCACGGGCGTGAATGATGGCGCGGTGATCGCGGGTGTTTCAACCGGCGCTGTGACCGAGGATACCTTGGCCTCTCTGACCACCTCCGGAACCCTGACTGTGACGGATGCCGATACGGGCCAAGCGGTGTTTGCAGCACAGGCGTCGACCGCTGGCTCGAACAGCTATGGCACGTTCACGCTGGGCACGGACGGGGCCTGGAGCTATGCGGCGGACAACACGCAGGCCGCGATCCAGGCGCTTGGCACGGGCGCCACGCTGACCGACAGCTTTACGGCGGTGACGGCGGACGGAACCACACAGGTCGTGACGGTGACGATCACGGGCGTGAATGATGGCGCGGTGATCGCGGGTGTTTCAACCGGCGCTGTGACCGAGGATACCTTGGCCTCTCTGACCACCTCCGGAACCCTGACTGTGACGGATGCCGATACGGGCCAAGCGGTGTTTGCAGCACAGGAGTCGACTGCGGGCTCAAACGGGCATGGCACGTTCACGCTGGGCACGGACGGGGCCTGGAGCTATGCGGCGGACAACACGCAGGCCGCGATCCAGGCGCTTGGCACGGGCGCCACGCTGACCGACAGCTTTACGGCGGTGACGGCGGACGGAACCACACGGGTCGTGACGGTGACGATCACGGGCGTGAATGATGGCGCGGTGATCGCGGGTGTTTCAACCGGCGCTGTGACCGAGGATACCTTGGCCTCTCTGACCACCTCCGGAACCCTGACTGTGACGGATGCCGATACGGGCCAAGCGGTGTTTGCAGCACAGGAGTCGACTGCGGGCTCAAACGGGCATGGCACGTTCACGCTGGGCACGGACGGGGCCTGGAGCTATGCGGCGGACAACACGCAGGCCGCGATCCAGGCGCTTGGCACGGGCGCCACGCTGACCGACAGCTTTACGGCGGTGACGGCGGACGGAACCACACGGGTCGTGACGGTGACGATCACGGGCGTGAATGATGGCGCGGTGATCGCGGGTGTTTCAACCGGCGCTGTGACCGAGGATACCTTGGCCTCTCTGACCACCTCCGGAACCCTGACTGTGACGGATGCCGATACGGGCCAAGCGGTGTTTGCAGCACAGGCGTCGACCGCTGGCTCGAACAGCTATGGCACGTTCACGCTGGGCACGGACGGGGCCTGGAGCTATGCGGCGGACAACACGCAGGCCGCGATCCAGGCGCTTGGCACGGGCGCCACGCTGACCGACAGCTTTACGGCGGTGACGGCGGACGGAACCACACAGGTCGTGACGGTGACGATCACGGGCGTGAATGATGGCGCGGTGATCGCGGGTGTTTCAACCGGCGCTGTGACCGAGGATACCTTGGCCTCTCTGACCACCTCCGGAACCCTGACTGTGACGGATGCCGATACGGGCCAAGCGGTGTTTGCAGCACAGGAGTCGACTGCGGGCTCAAACGGGCATGGCACGTTCACGCTGGGCACGGACGGGGCCTGGAGCTATGCGGCGGACAACACGCAGGCCGCGATCCAGGCGCTTGGCACGGGCGCCACGCTGACCGACAGCTTTACGGCGGTGACGGCGGACGGAACCACACGGGTCGTGACGGTGACGATCACGGGCGTGAATGATGGCGCGGTGATCGCGGGTGTTTCAACCGGCGCTGTGACCGAGGATACCTTGGCCTCTCTGACCACCTCCGGAACCCTGACTGTGACGGATGCCGATACGGGCCAAGCGGTGTTTGCAGCACAGGAGTCGACTACGGGCTCAAACGGGCATGGCGCGTTCACGCTGGGCACGGACGGGGTCTGGACCTATGCGGCAGATAACACGCAAGCCGCGATCCAGGCGCTTGGCACGGGCGCCACGCTGACCGACAGCTTTACGGCGGTGACGGCGGACGGAACCACACGGGTCGTGACGGTGACGATCACGGGCGTGAATGATGGCGCGGTGATCGCGGGTGTTTCAACCGGCGCTGTGACCGAGGATACCTTGGCCTCTCTGACCACCTCCGGAACCCTGACGGTGACGGATGCCGATACGGGCCAAGCGGTGTTTGCAGCACAGGCGTCGACCGCTGGCTCGAACAGCTATGGCACGTTCACGCTGGGCACGGACGGGGTCTGGACCTATGCGGCAGATAACACGCAAGCCGCGATCCAGGCGCTTGGCACGGGTGCCACGCTGACTGACGCCTTTACGGCGGTGACGGCGGACGGGACCACGCAGGTGGTTACTGTCACGATTACGGGCGTGAATGACGGTGCGGTGATCGCGGGTGTTTCAACCGGAGCTGTGACCGAGGATGATGCGACCTCTCTGACCACCACCGGAACCCTGACGGTGACGGATGCCGATACGGGCCAAGCGGTGTTTGCAGCACAGGCGTCGACCGCTGGCTCGAACAGCTATGGCACGTTCACGCTGGGCACGGACGGGGTCTGGACCTATGCGGCCGATAACACGCAGGCCGCGATCCAGGCGCTCAGCCTGGGCGCCACGCTGACCGACAGCTTTACGGCGGTGACGGCAGACGGAACCACACAGATCGTCACAGTCACGATTACGGGCGTGAATGAACCCATTGAGCCCGTCGAACTATCCGCCATCGCGGCGGGCACCGGCGGCTTTGTGATCAACGGCGCATCGGCGCATGACTCCTCGGGCCGGTCGGTGAGTTCTGCGGGCGATGTGAACGGCGACGGGTTTGACGATTTGATCGTCGGGGCCTACGGCGACGACCCGAATGGCAGCAACTCCGGCGCGAGCTTTGTGGTGTTTGGCAAGACGGACGGCACGGCGGTGCAGCTGTCGGCGATTGCGGCTGGCACTGGCGGCTTTGTGATCAACGGCGTGTCGGCGGGTGACCAGTCGGGTAGTTCGGTGAGTTCTGCGGGCGATGTGAACGGCGACGGGTTCGACGATCTGATCGTCGGGGCCTGGTTGGACGACCCGAATGGCAACAGCGACTCCGGCGCGAGCTTTGTGGTGTTTGGCAAGACGGACGGCACGGCGGTGGAGCTGTCGGCGATCGAGGCGGGCACCGGCGGCTTTGTGATTAACGGCGTGTCAGAGTATGACCAATCGGGCCGGTCGGTGAGTTCTGCGGGCGATGTGAACGGCGACGGGTTCGACGATCTGATCGTCGGGGCCCGGGGCGACGACCCGAATGGCGACGGCTCCGGCGCGAGCTTTGTGGTGTTTGGCAAGACGGACGGCACGGCGGTGGAGCTGTCGGCGATTGCGGCGGGCACCGGCGGCTTTGTGATCAACGGCGCATCGGCGCATGACTCCTCGGGCCGGTCGGTGAGTTCTGCGGGCGATGTGAACGGCGACGGGTTTGACGATCTGATCGTCGGGGCCTGGGCCGACGACCCGAATGGCGACAGATCTGGCGCGAGCTTTGTGGTGTTTGGCAAGACGGACGGCACGGCGGTGCAGCTATCGGCGATTGAGGCGGGCACCGGCGGTTTTGTGATCAACGGCGTGTCGGCGGATGACTACTCGGGCTTTTCGGTGAGTTCTGCGGGCGATGTGAACGGCGATGGGTTCGACGATCTGATCGTCGGGGCCTGGGCCGACGACCCGAATGGCAGCTACTCTGGCGCGAGCTTTGTGGTGTTTGGCAAGACGGACGGCACGGCGGTGCAGCTATCGGCGATTGAGGCGGGCACCGGCGGTTTTGTGATCAACGGCGTGTCGGCGGATGACTACTCGGGCTTTTCGGTGAGTTCTGCGGGCGATGTGAACGGCGATGGGTTCGACGATCTGATCGTCGGGGCCTACCGCGACAACCCGAATGGCAGCTACTCCGGCGCGAGCTTTGTGGTGTTTGGCAAGACCGACGGCACGGCGGTGGAGCTGTCGGCGATCGAGGCGGGCACCGGCGGCTTCGTGATCAACGGCGTGTCAGAGTATGACCAATCGGGCTGGTCGGTGAGTTCTGCGGGCGATGTAAACGGCGACGGGTTCGACGATCTGATCGTCGGGGCCCCGGGCGATGACCCAAATTTAAGCAACTCCGGCGCGAGCTTTGTGGTGTTTGGCGGAAACTTCAGCGGCGCTGCAACGCAAGTGGGCACGGTGGGTAATGATACGCTGACCGGCACGGCTGCAAACGATGTGCTGATTGGCGGCACCGGCAACGACACGCTTGACGGCGGCGGCGGCGCGGATGTGCTGCGCGGCGGCGCGGGCGATGATGTTCTCTCGGTTGGCGATCTTGCGTTTGCGCGGATCGACGGCGGCGCGGGTACCGACACGTTCCGGTTAAGCGGCGCCAGTCTGGCGCTGGATCTGACCGTGCTCGACAATACTTCGTTGAGCGGGATCGAAGTGATCGACCTGGCGGCGGGCGGAAACGCGCTGACGCTATCGGCGCTCGAGCTTTTGCGGCTGTCGGATACGTCGAACACCCTGCGGGTGCTGGGCGGGGGCAGCGACACGCTGACGCTGGCAGATACCGGCTGGGTTTATGCGGGCACGCTTACCGACACCGGTAGTTTCACGGTCTACACCAACGGCAATGCCCGGCTAGAGCTGCAGGACGGGGTTGTGGGGATTGGTCTGCCGGCGGCGCCGTTGCCAGCCGTCGAACTCTCCGCCATCGCGGCGGGCACCGGCGGCTTCGTGATCAACGGCGTGTCGGCGGGTGACGAGTCGGGCTTTTCGGTGAGTTCTGCGGGCGATGTGAACGGCGATGGGTTTGACGATCTGATCGTTGGGGCCCCGTTCGACGACCCGAATGGCGACAGATCCGGCGCGAGCTTTGTGGTGTTTGGCAAGACGAACGGCACGGCGGTGCAGCTATCGGACGTTGAGGCGGGCACCGGCGGCTTTGTGATCAACGGCGTGTCGGCGAATGACAACTCAGGCTTTTCGGTGAGTTCTGCGGGCGATGTGAACGGCGACGGGTTTGACGACCTGATCGTCGGGGCCTTAGGCGACGACCCGAATGGCGTCTCCTCCGGCGCGAGCTTTGTGGTGTTTGGCAAGACGGACGGCACGGCGGTGGAACTGTCAGCCATCGAGGCGGGCACCGGCGGCTTTGTGATCAACGGCGTGTCGGCGCTTGACCAGTCGGGCTGGTCGGTGAGTTCTGCGGGCGATGTAAACGGCGACGGGTTTGATGACCTGATCGTCGGGGCCAGGGGCGACGACCCAAATGGCAACGAATCTGGCGCGAGCTTTGTGGTGTTTGGCAAGACGGACGGCACGGCGGTGGAGCTGTCGGCGATTGAGGCGGGCACCGGCGGCTTTGTGATCAACGGCGTGTCGGCGAGTGACCGCTCGGGCTATTCGGTGAGTTCTGCGGGCGATGTGAACGGCGATGGGTTTGACGATCTGATCGTTGGGGCCAATGGCGACGACCCGAATGGCGTCTCCTCCGGCGCGAGCTTTGTGGTGTTTGGCAAGACGGACGGCACGGCGGTGGAGCTGTCGGCGATTGCGGCGGGCACCGGCGGCTTCGTGATCAACGGCATGTCGGCGTATGACCAATCGGGCATTTCGGTGAGTTCTGCGGGCGATGTGAACGGCGACGGGTTTGACGATCTGATCGTTGGGGCCCCGTACGACGACCCGAATGGCGACTACTCCGGCGCGAGCTTTGTGGTGTTTGGCAAGACGGACAGCACGGCGGTGGAGCTGTCAGCGATTGAGGCGGGCACCGGCGGCTTTGTGATCAACGGCGTGTCGGATGGTGACTACTCGGGCTATTCGGTCAGTTCTGCGGGCGATGTGAACGGCGATGGATTTGATGACCTAATCGTCGGGGCCAAGTACGACGACCCGAATGGCGACTACTCCGGCGCGAGCTTTGTGGTGTTTGGCAAGACGGACAGCACGGCGGTGGAGCTGTCGGCGATTGAGGCGGGCACCGGCGGCTTTGTGATCAACGGCGTGTCGGCGGATGACTTCTCGGGCAATTCGGTGAGTTCTGCGGGCGATGTGAACGGCGACGGGTTTGATGACCTGATCGTTGGGGCCCCGTTCGACGCCCCGAATGGCGCCAACTCCGGCGCGAGCTTTGTAGTGTTTGGCGGTGATTTCAGCGGCGCGGCAACGCAGGTGGGCACGGTGGGTAATGATACGCTGACCGGCACGGCTGCAAACGATGTGATCTTCGCCGGAACCGGCGCGGACACGCTGGACGGCGGCGGTGGGACCGACCGCTTGTCTGGCGGGGCCGGTGCGGATATCTTTGTGGCCCGCAACCTTGACGGCACCACTACGGTGATCGATTTCGACGGAGGGGAAGGCGATCGGCTGGATATCACAGCGTTTGGCATAGCAAACTTTGCGACGTTCCAGGCGCTGCTGTCAGCCGAAGGTCCAGGCGGACATGACACCCGGATCACCTTTGATGTGAATACGGTAATGATCCTCGAGGACATCCGGCTTGAAGATCTCGTCGCTGCGCATGTGATGCTCTGATACGTGGTGGTAGACGTGTACGTGATGATAGACGAGGCAAAAGCCGCCCAGCCCGTCAGCTGGGTCCGTCACGGCGCTTGGTCGTGGCAAATGCCAGACGGCTACGCTTTTGCGCTCGACTGGCGCAGCGTAGCAGTGACACATATCGAGGTGGTTTCTGCCGCCTCGTGCTTTGTGTTGGTTTTTGTCCCCGGACCGGCCGGCATCAAGCCACATGTGCTGTTGCGCCGTGGGTCGCAGGGCCGATCGGCTTTTATCGGGCAAGATGGCCAGTGGCAGGCCGCCTGGCTGCCCCCACGTCTGGCCGCCTGGCCCTTCGATCTGGTCGAGGTGCCCGGAGGCGGCCATGCGCTCGCGCTAAATGAACAAAGCGGTCTCGTCTCGAAGGGATCGGGACAGCACCGGATGTTCACACAAAGCGATGGCTCCCCGCCCATCCTCGCGCCGCAGACAGCCCAAACAGCGGCCCTACTCAAGGGGCACGCTGAAGCGCTGCCTGCGACCGTCCGTGCCGCCAAATCTTTGCGCGATCTGGGCCTGTTGGCCGCACTCGACGGGGACGGGTGCATGTTGGTGGTCGACGCGAGCGTGGCCGCCACACTTGACGAGGCTGCCGTCGTGACGCTGCACCGGTCCGGAGCGCTGGGGCTGCTGCATGCGGGGCTCGTTTCGCTTGCGCATCTGGGCTGGATGGCGAAGGCCGAGCGGCTCCTGAGTTCGGCCCCACTGCCACAACCGCTCACTTCTTTTAACCGCAAACACCGTAAGGCCGGTGCGGGCTTTTTGTCAGCGCTTGCCACGGACGCGTCCGGCGATGAACCGCTGATCCAGTTTCCGGGACTGACCAGACAATGACACGGATCCTCCCCGCAGCAGCACTGATCATGACAGCGCTGCTAAGCGCCTGCGCAACCCCGCCGGACCTAACTCCGCTTGAGACGGCTGTTATCACCCGTGAAGCCAGGCTTCCTGCATCTCTTGCAGGTAGTGATTTCGGGCGGGCGGTGGCACAAGCCGTCACAACCAGCCCGACGCTCGGGCGGGGGCAAGCGGCGCTGCGCGAAGCCGAAGCAGGTCTCCTCGCCGAAAGCGGGGCCTTTTTGCCGCAGATCTCAGTCGGTCTGCGCCCGCACAATAGCGGCGACTTCGGCGTGGCCTCCTTCGGTGCGATCTCGCAGCTTCTTTATGATGGGGGCGCCAGCGAGGCGCGCCAGACGGCAGCCAAGGCGCGGGTGCTGGGGGGTCTGGCCGGACGGTTGGACGCTGGATCGCGCGCGGCCCTTTCCGCGGTCGAGGCCTGGGCCCGGTTGGCAACTGCTCGGGCGCTGATGAGGGCATCGGAGGCATCATTGGCCTCTCTGGAGGCAACCACAGCCCAGATCGAGGACAGGTCAGCGGGTGGTCTGGGATCGAGCGCAGAAACGCTGACGGCACAGAGCCGTCTTGCAAATGACCGTGCTGCCGTGGTCGCGGCCCGCTCTGAGGTGATCCGTGCCGAGGCTATCTTTGAGGAAGTTTTCGGGCGCGCGCCCTTGGCGCAGCTCAGCCTGCCGCCGCAGGCACCCCGTGCGCCGGACGGTGGGGCTGCGGAGAGCCCGACGCTGCGCCGGGCAGAAGCCGAGGTCCTGGCGGCACAAGCCGAGCATGCGGCGGCACTGGCCGGGCGGGTGCCGACCGTGTCTGTCTCTGTCTCGGCGATCCCCGGATCTCGGGCGGTGGCGGGGCTCGCTTCGGAACAACTCCTGTCCCCCTCACGTGGTCGGACTGCCCGGGTCGCGGCCGCTGAGGCGCGCATCGACGCCCGGCGGGTTGATTTGGACGCCATCCGCCGTGAACTTGACAGTCGGTTGCGGATCCTGTCCGCTGAATTGGGGGTCATGCCTGACCGCCTGTCCGCAGCCCGCGCCGCGACCGAGGCGAACCGCGCCAACCTTGAGCTCGCCCGGGATCAGTTCCAGGCTGGACGCCGCAGTCTGATCGAACTTCTTGATGCAGAACGTGAGGCATTGGCCTCGGAACGCCAGCAGATTCTGGTGGAACATGATCAAGCCGTGCTGGGCTATGCGGTGCTGGCCGCCACGGGCGACATTCTGGACGTGTTCGGTGTGACCTTGCCCGCTGCGCCTTACTCTGGAGGAGCGCGCGAATGAGTGGGCTTGATGTCGCATCGGCTGCGCCGACCCAAGGGGTGGCCACTGTGCTGGAGCGCTGCGTTCAGCATGTCGCAGCGCATCACGGACGTCCCATGACCCTCGGGGCGCTGCATGACGTTCTGGCAGGCCATGATCATAGCGGAGTTGTGGCCGGCCTGCGCGGGGTGATTGCCGCCGCCGAACAGGCCGGGTTACAAGCCGCTTTCGGTCACCACCCGCTCGGCGAGATCGATGCGGGCCTGATGCCGGCAATCTTGCTGACCAAGTCCGGTGGTGCTGTCGTCTTGCACCGCCGCGACGACAAGGGTGCCGCGGTTCATGACCCGCGCTCAGGAGACGGCCTGATCGAGATGTCGGTCGTGGACCTGTCTGCCGACCTGACGGGTCATGTCCTGATCCTGAAGCCCGAATACCGTCACGCCAGCGATGAGCGCGATGCGGGCGTGCGGGGCCATTGGTTTCGGGACGCGATTGCCATGAACCGTTGGGCCTATATTCAGGTGGGCTTCGCCGCGATGATGATCAACAGCCTGGCACTGGTTACCTCGCTTTTCACCATGGTGGTCTATGACCGGATCCTACCCTCCGCAGCCACAGAGTCGCTGTTTGCGCTGACGATAGGTGTCGGAGTTGCCCTGGCGTTTGATCTGATCCTGAAGACGCTGCGCGCAGGCTTTATCGACCATGCGGGCAAGCGCGCCGATCTCGACATGGGCCAGCGCGTGTTCGACCACATTATCGAGACCGAGATGGGTGCGCGCAAAGGCTCGGTGGGCGCTGTATCGGCCACCATGCGTGAGTTTGAGAGCCTGCGAGACTTCTTCACCTCCGCAACGATGGTTGCCTTGGTGGATCTGCCTTTTGTGGTGATTTTCATTGGCGCAATATTCCTGCTCGGCGGGCCGCTTGCCGTAGTGCCCGCGATCGCAGTGCCCGTGGTCTTGCTGATCGGCGTGGCGGTTCAGCCCATGCTGGGCCGTCTCGCGGATCGGGTACTGGCAGAGGGTCAAATGAAGCAGACCGTCCTTGTGGAGACGTTGACCGGGATCGAGGCTATCAAGGCCGCTGGTGCGGGACGTCAGATGCGCGCCCGCTGGGCCGAAGCGATCGGGCGCCAGTCGGTCTATGCGGTCAAGAGCCGGGCAGTCACGCAAGGCGCAATCAATGCCACAGGCCTCATCCAACAAGGCGCGCAGATCCTCATCGTGGTCTACGGCGCACTGCTGGTCGTATCGGGCCAGATCACCTCGGGTGTGCTGATTGCTGCGGTGATCTTGACGGGCCGTGCATTGGCCCCGCTGGCGCTGATCGCACAAACGCTGACCCGTCTGCATCAGGCACGCAGCTCCTACCGCAGTCTGGAAGCCCTGATGCAGGCTCCGGGCGAACATCCTGCGGGACGGCAGTTCCTGTCGCGCCCCCGGCTCTCAGGCGAGGTACGCTTTGATGGGGTCAACTTTACCTACCCCGACCAGCAGAGCGCAGCGGTTGACGGGGTCAGTTTTGACATCGCACCGGGTGAACGCGTTGCAATCATGGGGCCGATCGGGTCAGGCAAGAGCACCATCGCGCGGCTCTTGCTCGGGCTCTACCGCCCGACCGAGGGGGCCGTGCTGGCCGACGGGATCGACATTCGCCAGATCGATCCGACGGACCTGAGGCGCAATATCGGCGCGGTGCTTCAGGAGCCCTGGCTTTTGTCCGGTTCGCTGCGCGAGAACATCGCATTTGGTGCGGCGCGCCCGCGCGATGAGGATATATTGGAAGCAGCCCGCCTGGCCGGGGTTGAGGAGTTCGCGGCGCGTCATCCCGAAGGCTACGACATGCGCATTGGCGAGCGGGGTCAGGGCCTGTCGGGTGGCCAGCGGCAAGCCGTGGTGCTGGCGCGCGCCCTGATGGGGGACCCACCGATCCTGCTGCTAGACGAACCAACGGCTTCCATGGATATCCAGAGTGAAGCGGCGCTGATTGCGCGATTGAAGGGCGTTCTCGACGGCCGGACCCTGATCGTGATCACGCACCGGACCAGCCTGTTGGAGCTGGTCGACAGGGTGATCGTGATTGATGGCGGCAAGGTGGTCGCCGATGGGCCAAAAAGTCTGCTCACCCGGCGTCAGGCTGCTAGGGCCGACGCATGAGCACGCCGCGGGACCTCGACCGACTGGTGCAGGAGATGAAAGGGCGCACGCCGCTCCGGGCCTCCGCTCTTTTGTTCACGATATTCGCCGTGATTGGGGCGGTGTTTCTGTGGGCCTGGTTGACCGAGATCGACGATGTCACCCGCGCGCCCGGCCGGATTGTTCCCGCAGGCGATGTCCAGCGGGTCCAGGCCGCAGAGGCAGGTGTGATCCGTGCTGTCTTTGTTGAAGAGGGCGCAATTGTTGAGGCGGGCGCACCGCTGGTTGAGCTAGACGGGTTGGCCCAGACCAGCCAGCTTGACCGGGAGGTCCAGCGCGCCATTGCGCTACAAACCCGGATCGAACGGCTTTCCGCCGAGATTGAAGGCCGCGCTCCGGTATTTGCAGCCGCGCTTGAGGCTGCGGCACCAGAGCTGGTAGTCAGTGAACGCGCTTTGCATGCCGGGCGCGCCGCTGCGCTTGCCTCTGAGATCAGCGTTCTGGATCGGCGGAGGGAACAGCGCAGGCAGGAACAGCTTGAAGCCCGCACCGAGATCAGAACGGCCACCCGGACCCGAGATATCCTTGCCGAGGAGCGGGCGATCATCGCGCCTCTGGTGGAACGCGGTGTGGAGCCGCAAACAACGCTTCTGACCCTGCGCCGTCAGGAGGAAGAGATTGGCGGGAGGATTGCCGGGGCCGAGGCGGCGCTGGCGCGCTTGGAGACAGCCCTGGCCGAGGTTGAAGACACTATAGCTGCCACCCGCAGTCAATTTGCAGCCGAGGCGCTGCGCGAACTGGCCGATGCCACTGGCGAGCTGGCCGCGTTACGCCCCTCATTGCCTGCTCTGGAAAGCATGGCCGCCCGTGCAGTCCTGCGCGCCCCGGTCGCAGGCATCGTCAACCGGCTCCATCGGCGCACGATCGGGGGCGCTGTGCGTGCAGGCGAAGAAGTGGCCGAGATCGTGCCGCTGAACGACACACTGCTGGTGGAGGCGTATGTTCTGCCCCAGGACATCGCCTTCCTGCGCCCCGACCAGCCGGTGCGGGTGAAGCTGACTGCCTATGATTTCACCCGCTACGGCGCGCTTGAGGGCCGGATCCTGCGTATCGGTGCCGATGCGGTGCGCCGCAGCGAACGCGATGAAGCGGAGGTCTTCGTGATCGTCGTGCGCACTGAAGGCGCGCTTTACGACGCAGACGGCGCTGCAGTCCGCATCATCCCTGGCATGATCGCTGAGATCGATATACTCGCCAAGCGCCGCCGGGTGATCGACTACCTGCTGCAACCTTTGGAGCGTGTGCGTGCCCGCGCCTTCCAAGAATGACTGGGCCCAAGAATGACTGGGCTCCAAGAATGACTGGGCCCGGCATTCCAGAACAAACCGTTTTTCGAAAGATGTACCATGACTGACCAGAAACAACCCTCACTCGCCTTCCACGGCTCCCGTCTGTTCACCTCCTGGCTGAAGAAGGCCAAGGTCAGCCTCGCCTTGACAACCTATCAGGCGGGCAAGCTTTTCTTGCTGGGGCTACAGCCGGACGGGCGGTTGTCCGTGTTCGAGCGCACCTTCGAGCGGCCGATGGGCCTCGGGGTCGGCCAGGGTCGCTTCTGGATGAGTTCGATCCACCAGCTTTGGCGGTTCGAAGACTTCCTGGACAAGGAGGAAACCCGCGACGGTTATGATGCGCTCTATGTCCCGGTTACCGGCCACACCACTGGCGATCTCGACATTCATGATATCCACGAGGATGCGGATGGCCAGCCGATCTTCGTAGCGACCCGCTTCAACTGTCTGGCTACCCTGGCCGAGCGCGGCAGCTTCCGCGAACTTTGGCGCCCGCCCTTCATCGACCGGCTGGCCGCTGAAGACCGGTGCCACCTGAACGGGCTTGCGATGAAGGATGGGCAGCCTGCCTATGTCACCTGCCTGTCACGGACCAATGTGTTCGAGGGTTGGCGCGAGAAGCGCCACGACGGCGGTGTCGTGCTGGAGGTCCCAACAGGTGAGGTCGTGGCCGAAGGTCTCTCGATGCCCCATTCCCCGCGATTTTATCGAGGCACTCTGTGGATGTTGCAGGCGGGAACCGGGGAGTTTGGCCGCATCGATCTGGATACCGGCCAGTTTGAGCCCCTGTGCTTCCTGCCGGGGTTCGCGCGGGGTCTCGCCTTTATCGGCGACCACGCGGTGATTGGCCTGTCGCGCCCGCGCGAGAACCGCACCTTCGAAGGGCTCAAACTCAATGAGCGGTTGGAGGCTGAGGGTGTGGGCGCCCAATGTGCGATTTGCGTGGTAAACCTGCGCACTGGAGATATCGAGCACCGGTTGGAGATCGGCGGGATCGTCGCGGAGATCTATGATGTCACTTTGCTGCCAGATGTGATCCGCCCGATGGCACTCGGGTTCCGCAATGAGGAAATCCGGTTCACGATCAAGCCAGAGGCGCTTCCCCAGTCGACCAATCCGATGAACTGAGATGTCCGGCGCCCCTACTCCCATCACACCGGAAGCCGCCGCCGCGTTCAACACCGCGAACGCGGCGTTCCGGGAGGGCCGTTTTGATGAGGCCCGGGAAGCGGCGGCGAAGGCGGCGCGGCTCGCCCCCGATCTGGCCATCGCGCATGTGCTGAAGGCGCGCGCCCTGCGCCGCCTTGGTGATGAGGCTGCGGCTAGGGCCGCCTATGATGCAGCCTTGGCCACCGATCCCACAAGTTTCGACGCGCTACTTGAAAGCGGCAATGTGCTGCGGGGGCTTGGAGAGCCAAATGAGGCCGCCGCCAGCTACGCTAGGGCGATGGAGGTGCGTCGTGGGGACGCAAGACCCGCGCTGGCGCTGGCCCGGCTCTGGGAGGAGCAGGCGGGTCAGGATGCCGCGGAACGGGCCGCCGTCGCATTCCAGCATGCGCTCGACCGCGCCGGGGCAGGAGCAGAGCCCGCCCCGGCGATGGCGGGTCTGTGCCGTGACATGGCCCGGTTTCGGCTGGACCGTGCGGATCTGCCCGGCGCTCTGGACGCCTTGCGTCAGGCGCGGCTTCTGGCGGGGTCTAGTGACATCACCGCTGTGATCGACCTTGATCTTGCTGAAGTTTTTCTGCGGCTGGGAATGACCATAAAGGCGCAGGCGCAGATGGAGCGGCTGTCCGGTTCAGACAATCCCGCGCTTCTGCGAGAGCTGGCGCAGCTCGCCTACCGGTTCAATTTCTGGGCCGAGGCGGTTGCGATCCTCGAGCGCTGGACCAAGCTGTTCCCTGATAACGCCCAGGCCCATCTCGATCTGGCCGATATACAGGTGAAGTCCTGGCTGCTGGAGGACGCTCTGGTCTCGCTTGGACGGGCCGAAGCCTCGGGTGCCGTACCTCATGCTGCCAGCGCGGCTCTGCGCGCCTCGATCGCCAACCGGCTTGGGGACGCGGATACGGCTCTCGCCCTGTATGAAGGCCTGGTGGCGAACGGACAGGACAGTTTCGCGCCGAACGCCGCGATGAGCCTGCTCTACGCCGATAGCGCCACCCCGCAAGAGGTGGCCCACCGTCACCGCGCCCTGTTCGCGGAATGGGGAAATGAGGCGCGGTCGCAGGAGAGCTTTCGGGCCGATCCAGACCCGAACCGCCCGCTTCGAATCGGCATGGTCAGTGGCGATCTGCACCATCAGCACCCGGTAAACATCTTCCTCCAACCGCTTCTGGCGCGATGGGACCACGCGGGCCAGCCACTGACTATCTACAACACCGGCTCCACGGTGGACGATCAGACCAGGCTTGCCCGTAGCCGCGTAGGTGCCTGGCGCGACGTGACCACAGCCCAGCTTGCCGCGGCGGTCGAGGCAGACCGGATCGACATTCTGATTGATCTGGCAGGCCATACCGCAGGCGGCACCATGCGCGCCTTTGCCCGGCGCATGGCGCCCCTCCAAGCCAGTTTCCTCGGCTATCCCGGCTCCACCGGCGTGCCGAACATCGACTGGCTGATCGGTGATCCGCTGGTGACGCCCCCCGAAGCTGATCATCTGTGCAGCGAACACGTGATGCGCCTTCCAAACACGGTGTTCTGCTTCGCGCCAGAGGTGGACTATCCCCTGCCGGATTTCGTGGGGCTGACACGTGGCCGCCCACTGACCTTTGGCTCCTTCAACAACACTCCAAAACTGACCCCGCGCACGATCCGCCTCTGGGCTGATGTGCTCAAAGCCGGGCCTGACTCCCAGCTCCTCCTGCGCGCGCCAAGCTTCAAGGATGCGGCTGCCGTCGCCCGGTTCCGCCGCCTCTTCAGCGAGGAGGGCATCGCGCCAGAGCGCCTGACCTTCCGTGGCCCTGTCGCGCTTGACGTGATGATGCAGGCCTATGGTGAGATCGACATCGCCCTCGATCCCTTCCCCTATTGCGGCGGCACTACCACGCTCCAGGCGCTCTGGATGGGGGTGCCAGTCCTGACTATGGAGGGCGGTCAGTTCGTCTCCCGCATGGGCGCAAGCTTCATGACCGCGGCGGGTCTGCCCGATTGGGTCGCCAAGGATGACACCGCCTATGTCGCCAAAGCGGTGGAGCTTGGCCAGGATAGGCCAGCGCTTCTTAACCTTAAACGCGGGCTGCGCGCCCGGCTACTGACCCGCCCGGGCTGGGACGCAGATCGTTATGCTGCGGATTTTGGTGCGGCGCTACGGGCGATGTGGCGTCAAACAACGGAGCGTCCATGAATCCATGAACGCGAGCCGACCCTCTGCAACGGATTGCTTGCGTGCATCTCCCTCTTTGTTATCGAAGCACACGACACGTGTCCCAGCGTAGGATAGGGGATCTGAACTGCCAAGGTCTTTTGCCTGCGGCACAGGGTAGAGAAGTTCGGTACGGGCCAGTTCAGCCCCGCTAACCGGAGCAGGCTGTTGGGTGGGACGAAGCGGATGGCGCTGTGCAGATGCTCGCCGTTATACCAGTGCTCCCCACCTGACATAAGATTCCCAAGGTCAGTTTGGTGGCAAGCCCACGCCGAGGGCCGTCTTTCTGAGCTGACGATATCAGCATAGATCCGGCACTATGACCGACCATAGACACAGACCCGAAGTAGAGATCCTTTGGATTACCCGCGAGGTTAAAGCCCGAGCCTGAGTGTTTCAGCGCTGCTCGACCATGCCACCGATCATCCGAGGATCGATTTCCGGCGCGTCCCATTTGCTGGCGACGGCCATCCACCGTTCGATCTCGGCCTGCAGCCCCGGCTCATCGGCGCAGAGGTGAAACTGTAGAACGTCAACCACCTTGTCAGCGCGCGACAACCATCTTGGCCGGGTTTCAGGCCGCTGAGGTTGGCGTGTCGTTCAATGTTTCTGGTTAGGTTTCTCCTTCGTTTTGGTTGTCGGTGATGGTTGTCGCTGGGGCTTCGGCCTGTGCCCTTTTGTTTGAGGCGGCGGCGCGCTGACGGAAGCTTTCGGCGTTCATCTCAAGAATGCTGGCGTGATGGACGAGGCGGTCGATGGCGGCGACAGTCATGGCTTTGTCGGGGAAGATCTGATCCCAGCCGCTGAACGGTTGGTTGGCCGCGATGGCGATGCTGCGATATTCATAGCGCCGAGCGATCAGTTCGAAGAGGACGCCGGTTTCAGCCTGATCCTTGTGGGCATAGGTGATGTCGTCGAGGATGATCAGGTCGAACTTGTCGAGTTTGGCCAAGGCCGCCTCGAGAACGAGGTCGCGTCGCGCGGCCTGAAGCCTCTGCACGAGATCGCTGGTCCGGGTGTAGAAGACGCGATGTCCTGCTTCGATCAAGGCATGACCAATAGCGCACAGGATGTGGGTCTTGCCGGTGCCTGAGTTGCCGATTGCGATCAGGTTGCCGCCGCCGTCCAGCCAATCGCCTGCCGCCAGGGCCTCGATGCGGGGGCGCGGCAAGGTTGGCAGGGCCTTGAAGTCGAAGGTTGCCAGTGTTTTGCCTGCCGGTAGTTGTGCCTCGTTCAGATGCCGCCTGATGCGGCGCATGTCCCGCTCGGCCAGTTCATATTCCGCCAGAACGGCAAGGAAACGGGCGGCTGGCCAGCCTTCGGTGTCGGCGCGGGTGGCAATCTCGGCCCAGAGTTTGTGGAAGCTGGGCAGCCGCAGCGCGGTCAGCATGCTGGGCAGCGTGTGGATGTCGATCTCGCGGGCGGTCATGCGCTTGCCCCCAAGAGAGCATCGAAGCTGTCCAGCGAGGGGTGAGCGACAGCAACGTCCCTTGGCAATGCTGTGGCCTTTGGAGCCAGCAGCAACACCAGGGCCTTGGGCTCCGGCACCCGACCTGCGTCGAGGTCTGCTGCCAGCAGATGCGCCAGTTCCGCCTCACAGGCTTGAACATGTGCAATGAACAGCAGATCGACCATCCGGCGGCAGGCGTCCCGCCTTGGCAGGTCCCGCTGCAATACCTTCCATGCCTCGGCGTATTCAGTCCGGGGGAACAGGCTGTCGCGGTAGATCGAACTCCACAGGGCTTGCGGTTTGCGCTTCAGGGCGTGGATGACATGGTGGTAGTTGATGACGTGGACGCGATGGCCATCGTTGCGTCCACGGGCCCGGGGATGGGTCACGACGAGGGTGCCGCCCAGAAACGCCTCAATGCGGTCATCGTAGAGGTGAACCCGCAAACGTTGCCCGATCAACTGCGATGGGGCGCTGTAGAAGATGCTCTTGATCAGGAACCCACCCGTCCGGGTGACCGGCGCCACAATCTCAGTGAAGTCTGTCGTCCGCCGTTGCGGCAAGGGCTTCAAATGCGTCCTTTCTGCCTGAACGGCAGCCACCCGTTGCTTGTTGCGCCTGGCAACCAGCATGTCGACAAAGCGCCGGTAGTCTTTGACGCATGCGAAGTCGCGGCTGCCGCGCAGGATCAACGCCTGATTGATTGCGGACTTGAGGTGCCGGTTCTGGGATTCCACCGCCCCGTTCTCGTGGGCCTCACCACGGTTGTTGCGGCTGGCATCCATGCCGTAATGACTGACGAAGGCATCATAGCGCTGCGTCATATCTTCGCGTTGATCGACAGTCAGATTACGGAAAGCGGCTGAGAGGCTGTCGGTGCGGTGGTTTTGCGGCACGCCGCCAAGCGACCAAAGGGCCTGCTGCAGGTTCTCGGCCAAGGCCGTGAAGCTTTCGCCGCCAAGAACCACGCCGACATGTTCCCAGCGGCTGTAGACCATGACGAAGTGATAAAGCAGGTGCGGGAACGGCTGCCCTGCGATCGTCACGCCCAGCTCGTCAGCATGGGTGAAGTCGGATTGGCCCATATATCCCGGCTCCGGCGTCTGGCGGAAGATGATGTCGCGCTCGGGGCCGCTCAGCGCCCGCCACTGGCGCACCCGCCGCTCCAGGGTGCGCCGAATACGATCATCGGGGAACGCCATTGGATGCGCGCTTTGAAGGTGGCGCAACAGGGTGACGGACTGCAACGCGCTGTCCTTCTCAAGCAGAGGAAGAAGATCGGTCTCCCAATAGTCTTCAAGGGGATCGGCCACCGTGCGCCCATGAATGATCTTACGATGCGAAGGCGGTGTCGGGTCGGCATCGAAGCGTCTGGCGGTCCGTTCGCTGAACCCGGCGCGGGCAGCCGCGGTGCGCTGACTGTGATTTTGGAGGTCGGTCATGTATACTCTCAATTGCTGGTCGGTGATGGGTTTGTAGGCCAATCCAGGTCCTCCGTTTGAAGGCAGAAGACCCCAGTTTACCAACCCGCAGCGACCTGCACCTATTCCCAAAATCAATCAGGCCGGTGGGGCTGCCCTCCAGACGGGCATGCCCGTCTTCCGTCCAGCCCCACCGGCCAAGGTGGTTGTCGGCACCGGCCAAGATGGTTGTCGCTCATCAGAAACGTGTAGAGGCGGTTAACAACATCTCGCATCAGGTCGCGCATTTCGTCATCGTTGATGTGCGAGACCTCGGTCCAGGGGATGCGGTTGCCGTCGGCATCCACAACGGTGACGTCGCTCCAGTCGCCGGTCCTGGTGATCGGCACCTTGCCTGCGTGGATGCTTGTCTTATGAAGATCCCAGCTTTTGTGCGAAACAAGAGCCACAGATCAGCATTCTAGAATGCTGATCTGTGGTGGTGGTGGTTGGATCGTAAGACGCTTGGTCTTTGAGGACCGTTCGAGAGTAAGATCAACCACCACCTTCGCCAAAGGCCTGAACGGATACAGAGCGGCGCAAAGCCCTCTAGGACAAGCATAGGATATGACGAAGATGACGGATGATACCATTGGTATAGACATTTCCAAAGCAACTTTAGACATTCACCGGCTGAGCGACGGGAAGATTATGTCGTTTAGCAATTGCCCCGCAGGATTTAGGGCACTTGCCAAGTTCTGCGCACAGACGGCTGTGATACGCGTTGTTTATGAAGCAACAGGCGCCTACCACAGCGGGTGTCAACGGCAGAGTAAAAGTGAGCCAAAGGGCAGCGCAAAATGTTGCCACTTTGGGGTTGGGATAATCAGCGTATAGACGAGCGCCAGCATCCGGGCGGCTGCGCTTGTCATATAGCTGGCGGTTGCCCGGATGCTTTGGCCCGTCAGGGCCAATCTGTGCTGATTGTGATTCAGGTTTTGGGCGTTGCCTGACGCGCCTTACTTTGTCCAAGGCGGTAGCTTTCGCCATTCATCTCCAGGATGTTGACGTGGTGGGTCAGTCGGTCGAGTAGTGCGCCGGTCAGGCGTTCTGACCCAAAGGTTTCGGTCCATTCGTCGAATGGCAGGTTGCTTGTGATCAGCGTGGAGCCGCGCTCGTAGCGTTGGGAGATCAACTCAAACAGAAGCTCGGCCCCTGTTTTGCTCAGCGGAACAAAGCCCAGCTCGTCAATGATCAGCAGCTTGTAACCAACCATCTGTTTTTGAAGCCGCAGGAGCCTGCGTTCGTCTCTGGCCTCCATCAGTTCATGAACAAGCGCTGCGGCGGTGACAAAACCGACAGACAGGCCTTTCTGGCATGCCGACAACCCGAGGCCGAGAGCAATGTGGGTTTTGCCGGTGCCTGAAGGGCCGAGTGCGATGACATTCTCGCGCCGGTCAATCCATTCGCAACGCGCCAACTCCAAGACCTGCATCTTGTTCAAGGCCGGGATCGCCTTGAAGTCGAAGCTGTCTAGGCTTTTGACGGCCGGGAACTTGGCAGCCTTGATGCGCCGTTCGATCATCCGCCGCTCACGGTCGATCATTTCCAATTCAACCAAGCGGGCGAGGAACTGGACATGATCCTGCCCCTCTGTGGCGCACTGGCGGGCCAGTTTGCCATATTCTCGAAGCACCGTTGGCAGCCGTAGTGATTTGAGCCGGTGATCCAGTAAGATTTGAGGGGCTTGTGTCATGCAGCCTTGCCCCGCTGCATCAGGGACATGTAGCTGGCCGCTGACGTCGTGCCCACATTAGCCTTTGGCAGATAAGGATAGACATCCAGATCCAATTTGGGCGGCCGCTTCTCGATCTGGCACAACACGAGGTGTTTGACAGCATCAAAGCCAATCGCGCCGAGACGCAGCGCATTCTTAACGGCGACCTGCAGATCTGTCATCTCGAACGTTTCCAAGAGCCGCAAGACCTGCACATACTCACGCCGGCCAGCCTTGATCATCCGCGCCTCCATCAGGCGGCGCAGGGTCGCAAATTCCTCTGGCAGATCCCATTTAGCCAAAGGGGCCGCCTGATCTAGAGCACCAATCTTGTGCTCTAGAAGAGGCAAGTAGTGAACTGGGTCAAAGACCATATCCTCCCGGTCCCAGCATCTGGGGTGGCGGGCGATCACATTGCCAGCACAGCCAATGACAACCTGATTGACATAGCCGCGCACCCAGACATCACGGTGCCCGTAAGCGACAGGAACCGAGTAATCGTTGGTTTTGTAGCGCACTAAGGATTGCGAGTTCACCTGGCCGGTGGCCTGATCGCAGGCGTCAAACGGGCACGCTGGCAGATCCATCATGGCATCAAGGTCACGGGCCAGACGTTGCCCAATGCTCTCGCTGTGACCGCGCAAGACATCCGCCTGACGCTTGCGGCATTGCTCTTCAAGCCAAAGGTTGAAGGCTTCCCAAGTCGCAAAATGTGGGATGGGCACCATGAAGTTGCGGCGGGCATACCCGACCAGCCCCTCAACGGCGCCTTTATCGTTGCCTTTTCCGGGACGACCATACCGATCCTGAATGAAGTAATGCGACAGGAACCCGCTAAACAGCTTGGTCCGCTTGCGCGAACCGTCCGGCAGGATCTTCGCAACAAGGCATCGGTCATTGTCATAAACAACCGACTGCGGAACCCTACCGAAGAACGCAAAAGCATGGACGTGACCGTCAACCCAAGCTTCAGACACCGCCGCAGGATATGCACGCACAAAGCAGGCGTCACTGTGGGGGAGATCAAGTGCGAAGAAATACGCCTTCTGCTCAACACCGCCGATCACAACCATTGCTTCGCCAAAATCAGCTTGGGCGTGGCCGGGGGAATGCGCCAGCGGCACAAACATCTCCCGACTGCGGCGCATATGTTCCCGGACATAGTTCTTGACCGTCGAATAGCCGCCCCGAAATCCATGTTCGTCGCGCAACCGTTCAAAAACGCGCTTGGCGGTGTGGCGCTGCTTCCGGTTCCGGCTGAGATCGTCCTGCAGCCATTGATCAATGAAGCCGGTGAAGCCGTCCAACTTCGGCCGTTTGATCCGCGCCGTTCGCTGATAACCGGGCGGTACCGAAAATATCATCATCTTCTTCACGCTTGCACGCGATATCCCGAAATGGCCCGCTGCCATCCGTTCGCTCATACCGCCCCGACGCGCGAGGCGGACCTTCAAATATAAATCCACAACTAAAATCTCCCACCCTCCCTGAAACCAGTAAGGGCCAAAGTGGCAACATTTTACGTTGCCCGCAGCGAGATTATCACGCCACTTCCGTGGCTCACTTTTGCACTGCCGTTCTCAGATCCTCTGTAACCGTGGGCGGCCCCGGCGCTGGAATATCAAAAGCATTCGGCAACGCCGTGCGCGGGGCGGCCGCATATATCTGTGCCTCGCTTGCAGACCAGTCGTACACCAGCGGCGAGGTTTCGCGCAGAACCAGTTCTGGCAGCAGCAGTGCCGCATTACCCGAGGCCGCAAGATCAAGGCTGACGCCCTGCACCTCAAACGGTTTGGCAGCAAAGCCCCAACGGGCGTAGGACAGTGTCACCACATCACCGACTGTGGCCGCCCAAGCGGACAGCTTGCCCGACAGTCGCACCGTCATTTGGCGCCGCGCGCGTTCCAGCTCGATCTTGGCCAGCCGCTGCGCCATTGCAGCCGAGATTGTGAAGGGCAGCGAGATGTCGCGCCATTTCTGCTCGCCGCCGTCCTCCGCCAGATATGCCGCGCTGGCATAGGCCGGAAAGTCATCGGGCTGCCAATCGTTCTCTGGGGAAACGAACTGTCCGCGCACCCCGTTGAAGTTTGATGACATCGTCACGCGCGTGGCCAAGGTCAGACCAGCCTCGCGAACATGATCTGCAGTCAGCGCCACGGACGGTGCGCGCCACGCTCCTGCATGAATGCGCCAAGACCCGCCCGAGAAAGCGCAACGCCCGGCAAAGGATGTCAGCAACCCCTCGATGATGGTTTTGGGAACCTCAGAAAGCGTGATGACCCCGTTGCAGGCATAGCGCAGCTCCGTCCCACCCCCTGCGAGTGCCACCGGCTCGTCGCAGATATTGGCCGCCTCAATGAGGGCCATCTCATCAATGCCGTCCGGCTGCCCAACCCGCGCCCCGATGCCCCAGGTGGTGTTTGCCATATAATCGGCCAAGCAAAGAGCGGGGTTTTAGGAATAAACGGACGCTTGGGTGCGCGGATCCCAGATGTCATTCTTGCCCTCCAGACCCACCGTGATGTTTGGAATGCCGCCCGGGTAGGCGTCTTGGTCATACGTCAGCCGCAGATGGATGGCAGCGCAGCCCCGCAAGCGGTTGTTCTCGGTCCATTTGTCGGGCAATGCTGCGTGTTTCGCTTGATGGTGGGCATCGATTTCACGGGATCATGGGCAGTCATTTCGCGTGAAGCTGGGCACTGATTTCGCGGGATCGCGGGCAGGTCTGGTCGGCAAATTGAGGATAGTTGCGCCTTCAGGAATGAAGGGGTGGCTTGATGCCGACAGGACGATTGAACATGCGCCGGATACGAGATGTTTTGCGATTGAAGCTTGGGCAAGGCCTGAGCGAGCGGTCCATTGCCGCTTCCCTCGGTCTGAGCAAGGGGAGCGTCGGAAGCTACACCCAACGGGCGCGTCATGCCGGGCTCACGTGGCCCTTGCCGGAGGGGATCGATGACGACAGCCTTGAACTTCTTTTGTTTCCAGCCCCGCCCACGGTGCCGGACGCGGAGCGGCTTGTGCCCGACTGGGCGGAGATTGACCGCGAGTTGCGCCGCCCTGGGGTGACGCGGATGCTGCTCTGGGAAGAATACCGTGCCGCGCACCCCGGGGGTTTTGCCTATACTTGGTTTTGCACGCATTACGAGGCTTGGAAGGGTCGGGTGCGCCCGACGATGCGCCAGACACATGTGGGCGGCGAGAAGGTGTTCGTTGACTTTGCCGGCGACACCATCGACGTGATCGACCCCACGACCGGCGAAGCGCGGGCCATGAAGCTGTTCGTGGCGGCAATGGGGGCATCGAATCACACCTATGCCGAGGCGGTGGCATCGGAGGGGTTGGAAGATTGGATCCTCGCGCATATCCGGATGTTCGCCTTTCTGGGCGGCGTGCCAAAGGCGGTGGTTCCGGACAATCTGAAGTCCGCCGTGATCAAGGCAGACCGGTTTGATCCGGGGCTGAACCGGACCTATGCCGAGATGGCGGCGCATTATGGCACCGCCGTTCTGCCCGCCCGGCCGCGCAAACCCCGGGACAAGGCGAAGGTGGAAGTGGCTGTCCAAGTGGCACAACGCTGGATTCTGGCGCGGCTGCGGAACCACCGGTTCTTCTCATTGGCCGAGTTGAACGTGGCGATCCGGCGGCTGCTGGACGAGTTGAACATGCGCGTGATGCGCGGCTATGGCGCCAGCCGCGCCGATCTGTTTGCCACTTTGGATCGGCCCAATCTTCAGCCCCTACCGCCCGAACCTTATGTCTTCGCCCGCTGGAAGCGCGCCCGCGTGGCACCCGACTATCACGTTGAGGTCGACAGCTCATGGTATTCCGTGCCCTTCGCGCTGATCAAACAAGAGGTCGATGTTCGCACAAGCGGCCAGACGGTCGAGATATTCCATCGTGGTCAGAGGGTTGCGAGCCACGTGCGCACCCCGGGGCGGCGCAGCCATGTCACCGTGGCCGACCATATGCCATCGGCCCATCGTCGCTTTGCCGAATGGACCCCGGCCAGAATGCTGGCGCAGGCAACCAAGACCGGCCCCGCCGTCGCCGCCTTTTGCGAGATGGTGATGGCTGACCGCCCCCATCCTGAACAGGGGTTCCGCACCTGCCTGGGTGTGCTGGCCTTGGTCAAAACCTATGGGCCGGAGCGCGTTGATGCGGCCTGCCAGCGGGGTGTGACCATCCGGGCCCGCACCGTCACCTCCATTCGTTCGATCCTCAAGACCGGCCTCGATCGCGCCTTCCTGGAAGGCTCCGAAGAGGTCGCCCCCCTCCAGCACGCCAACATTCGTGGCGGCAGCTATTACCATTGAGAAAGGACTAAAATGCTGACCCATCCCACCCACGACCGACTGTTGGCGCTCGGCCTGACCGGCATTGCATCGGCGCTCGAAGAACAACGCAGGTCAACCGCCTTCGACGCCCTCTCGTTCGAAGAGCGTCTCGGCCTGCTGGTCGACCGCGAGGCTGCAGAGCGCGACACCAAGAAACTGGCCTCCCGGCTCAAGTTTGCGGCTCTGCGCCAAGATGCCAGCGTCGAGGATCTGGACCTGCGCAGCCCACGTGGTCTTGACCGCAGTGTCATGGCGCATCTTGCCGATGGCGGCTGGATCGCCCGGCACGAGAACCTGCTGATAACCGGGCCGACCGGTTTGGGCAAAAGCTGGATCGCCTGCGCCCTTGGCCACAAGGCGTGCCGGGATGGGCGGCCCGTCCTCTATCAACGTGCGCCGCGCATGTTCGAGGCCCTTGCTCTGGCCCGTGGCGATGGCCGCCATGAACGCATCCTCAAAACCATCGCCCGCATGGATGTGCTGATCATTGACGATTGGGGCCTCGCCGTCCTCACCGCCCCGGAGCGCCGTGACCTGCTGGAAATCCTCGAAGACCGCCACGGCCGCGCTTCCACCATCGTCACAAGCCAACTCCCCGTTGACCAGTGGCACGAAGCCATCGGCGACCCAACGCTCGCAGATGCCATCCTCGACCGCCTCGTTCACAACGCACACCGCCTCACCCTCTCAGGTGAAAGCCTGCGCAGGCGCTCCGCCGTCACAAAAAAGCTTGACCAAATCGTTCAAGCCTGACTCCATGAAAGCGTCGGCCAGCCTGCCCACGATCCCGTGAAATGACTGCCCAGAATGGCGCGAAACGCGTGCCCACGATCGCGCGAAATCAGCGCCCATTCTCCGCGAAATCCGCAGGCAATGCTGCTTTCAGCGCGGTGAAGGCAGTCTGGGTGGCACCGCCCAGCTTCTTCTCAATGCTTACTTTGCCCGCCCAGCGACCTTGCGCAGCACCGGCTGCGTTCAGCGCGACCTCGCCTTCAAAATAAACAGCGCCGATGGAGTTCACCCGGTGCGTGGCCAGCACTATTACCAAATCAAGGACTGCGTTGTCTGACCCCGAGGAGTTCAGAAACACGATAACCCCGCCCTTGCGGGTGCGGCCGTACACCAAATCGCGCGGCACCACGGGTTCGCGGATGGTCACCGTGCGGTTTTGCAGCGTCGTCTGCGGCTTTGGCATCAAAGCCTGTGCTGCATAAGACAACAGAAGCGTGCCGCCGATCCGGATCAGGGCCGCGCCAATGCCGCCTGCTGCCAATACCCCGCTGATCGCCCCCGCAACGGCGACGACGGCTGAGACGATGAAGGGCATGGGGGTTGTCCAATATCAGGTTGGTGGTTTCAGATGGTCCAGGCAAGTCGGCAGGAAGTAAGCGGCACGGTCATGAGCCCTTCGGGTGCCATGCCGGCCGCCGTAGCGCCGACGCAAATTCCAAAACCAAGGCCTGTGTCGGCCAGCACAATGTCGCCTCGCTGGGCCAGCAGCGGCGTCTCGCGCGGCGCACCGAGCAGTGCGAGCCCCATGTCTTCCAGCGAGCCCCAGCCAAGACGACGCATGACGCGCGCACCGCCAAGCGCAGTGCTGTAGCGTCCGCGCCAGAGGGCCGCCACATCCTCACCGCCGACCAGGGTCATGCGGGTCTCAAAAGCGAAGGTTACGCAGTCATGGAGGCTCCAGACGAAGGGACGTACCCGTGCTGCGTCGATCGCTTCTGCGAGGTGGCGTTCCCAATTTTCGATGTGAGACATTCGTGGTTGATCCTCGTGTCGCGTAAGCAGTTAGACTTGTTTCTTTGGTGTGCTTGATATACACGAATAAATGTATATCCAACTCATGACAGGGAGACCGGAATGCAAGTCGCAAAATGGGGAAACTCGCTCGCCGTTCGTTTGCCTGCCGATCTTGTACGCAAGCTTGGGTTAAAAGAAGGCGATGACATAGATTTGCATCCCGATGAGGCTGGGCTTGTGGTTGCACGTCACCCCCGCCCCGAAGAGGTTTTATCTTCTCTGCGCCAGTTCCGCGGGCGACTGCCTGCGGCTGCGCGCCTAAGCAGAGATGCCGCGCATGAGCGCTGATTTTTTCGACACAAATGTCATTCTCTATCTGCTCGATGATGGCCCAAAAGCAGAAACTGCCGAACGCCTTCTGGGCCAGCGGGGTACCATCAGCGTTCAGGTGCTCAATGAGGCGCTGGTAAATTGTCGCCGCAAAGCGGGGATGTCATGGCAGGAAGCCGGGCTGTTTCTTGGCGGCATTCGCAAGTTATGCACGGTGTGCGATCTGACGGTTGAGACTCATGACGTCGGACGTGCTTTGGGCGAGCGCTATGGATTTTCTGTTTACGATGCAATGATTGTTGCCGCGGCGCTCAGAGAAGGGTGCACAACACTCTACTCGGAAGACATGCATGACGGCTTGCTTGTCGAAGATCAGCTTCGCATTGTGAACCCTTTCAAGGCATGAATGATCTGTTGCTTTGTCA